>CAZPIR010000048.1:0-3984 GCA_964586085.1 uncultured Anaerolineaceae bacterium
TTTGATGTACGTACTCATCATGTTCCTCTCCGCCGTTCCCACGTATGCGATTTCTTTCGGCGCGTTGCTCGTGCCTTCCGTCGTCGTTCAAACTGTGTGGAGCACGGTGATCGCCGCGGTCATCGGCGTCGTGACCACGCGCCTCTACCTCGCGGTGTTGACGCTTCTCTACTATGATTTGCGCATTCGCAAAGAAGGCTTCGACCTGGAACTGCGCGCGCAAGAAATGCGTGCGACGACCGAGCCAACCCAATGAAGCGTTGCGCGATTTTTTTGGCGCTGGTCGCGTGTTTGTTTTTGAGCGCGCCCGTGCGTGCGCAAGGTCCGGTTTCGCTTGCCGAGTACATGCGCGCGATGAGTACCGCGCTCGACCTGGTGCAACAAGCCGAGCAACAATCGTTGAGCGCGCGCGCGGATTTGCTCACGCGCGCGGCGGGTTTGCTCGAACCGATCACGCACGTGCAAACCGACGCGACGACGATTGCGGTCAACAACCGCGACCTGGTGGCCGACCTTAAATCCGCCGCGCAAAATTCAACGCAATCGCTCACCCCCATGCGCAATCGTTTGCGCGCTTTGCGCGATGCTCTCGCGCCACTCGCCGCAAATGAAGCCGAGCGCGCTCAACTCCGCGACATTTTCAATCGTCCCCCGTTCCTGGTTTTCGATAACCCGTTCAGTGCGATTTGGCGCGAGGTGATGCGCTGGTGGCGCGAAGGCACGCGCGGCGTGGGCGATGCGTTGTTCAGCGGACGGGATTGGCTGGCGCTTGGCGGACTCGCCGTGATGATCGGCGTGATTGTTTTTTTCGTTCGCAATCTGCGGCGCAACATCGCGGCGGAAGAATCTTTGCCAACCCAGGGCGAAGCCGTGTTGACCGCGCGCGAAGCGTTGACGCGCGCACAGAGTTTTGTCGCCGCCGGCGATTATCGCGCGGCGATGCGCTTGCTGTACCTCGCCGCGCTCTTGTCGCTCGATGAACGCGGCGTGCTCAAGTACGATCCATCGTGGACGAATCGCGAGCATGTGCACGCACTCGCCAAGCATCCCGCGCTCGCGTCCGCGCTCGCGCCGATTGTCGAAACATTCGACCGCGTGTGGTACGGTTTTGCGAACGTCACGCCGGACGAGTTTGCCGAATTTCGCCGCCGCGTCCAGGAAATGCAAGAGATTAGAGAATAGAGGTTGGAAATTAGTTTTCCAACTTTGAACTTGAAACTTGATGATGCGTTCCCGCGATTTACTTACCTTTATTATTTTATTTGTTTTGCTCATCGGCGTTGCCGTGATTAGCGCCCTGCAACGACCGACCGATCCGCGCGCCCAACGCCGAATTCCAAACACGACGTACTCGTCGGAGGACGATGGCGCGCTCGCCTTGCATTTGTGGTTGAACCAGGTCGGCTATCGCGCGCAACGCATCGAGAACCAGGTGTCGTTTCGCGTGAGTGACGAGGCGCGCGTGTTGTTTGTCTTGAATCCGAGCGAAACGATTTCTGAAGCCGACGCGACCGCGTTACTGCGTTGGGTCGAGCGTGGCAACACCTTGATCTTTGCGGATGACTATTCGTACTTTGGCGGCGCGTTATCGCGCGCGTTACGCGTGGAAATCAATTATGCCAACCTCACCTTTTCGCGTGCAGAGGTGGCGCAACCGGTGCGCGGTCTCAGCGCGACCCAGGTGGTCGTTGATACGCGATACTATATCAGGACATGGCGGGACGATGCAATTACGTTTTTGCGCGCGGACGATCGTCCGGTGCTGGTGATGTTTCCGCACGGCAAAGGACGCGTGTGGGTTTCATCCACGCCGGATTTGTTCAGAAATGCAAGTTTGCGAGACGAAGTGAATGCGGCGTTTGTCCTGTCGCTCGTGAATGATGCGCCACGCAATAGCATCGTCGCGTTCGACGAATATCATCACGGCTATCATATTCGCGGAAGCAACGCGGACGATGATTCGTTGAATGCCCTGGTTTTTGGCACACCCTGGGGCTGGGCGTTGATTTTTGCGCTCGCCGTTGTCGTCGCGTATCTGTTTATCGGCGGACAACGCTTTGGGCGCGCGATGCCTCTGCCGCCCGCGATTGAGCGACGCAGTCCCGCCGAGTACGTCTCCGCCGTCGCGCGTTTATTGCGACGCGGCGGCAAACGCACGATGGTGTTGAATCACTATCGGCGCCAGATCAAGCGCACACTCGGACGACCGTATCATTTGAATCCGGATTTGTCCGACGACGAATTTGTGAACGAACTCGCGCGGTACCGCGAAATTGATCGCGCGGCATTGCTCGACACGTTGCGCTCACTCGATCCACAACACGTCAACGAAAAATCGCTCGTGAAACTTGCCGCGCAAGCAATCCAAGCGACCGAACGTAGGCAAGAATAATTTTTTGGCCAAGGTTGAATCGCTCACACATTTGGCGATTTCTCGCTTCGCGCGAAATGACAATTTGTAGCGAAAGACACTTGATTCATTCGTTGGAGAAAAAAGATGGCAGTCCACTCACTCGTGCAACAAACGTATCAGCAATTATGCGCAGAAGCCGCCAAGGTTTTGGTGGGACAGGAAGCTGTGTTCGAGCAAATGGTCATCGCGTTGTTTGCGCGTGGACACATTTTGCTTGAGGGCGTGCCGGGGACAGCGAAAACACTTGCGGCGAAAACGCTCGCGCACTTGATCGGCGCGGAATTCAAGCGCGTGCAATTCACGCCCGACCTGATGCCATCCAATGTGGTGGGCACCCAAGTGTTTGATATGGCGAGTGGAAAATTCTTTCTCAAGCGCGGTCCAGTGTTCACAAACATTTTACTCGCGGACGAGATCAATCGCGCGCCAGCAAAAACGCAATCGGCTCTGCTCGAAGCGATGGAAGAACGCCAGGTTACGATTGAGGGTGATCGTTACGCGCTCGCCGAGCCGTACATGGTGCTTGCCACGCAAAACCCCATCGAGTACGAAGGCACGTATCCTCTGCCCGAAGCGCAGTTGGACCGATTCATGTTCAAGACCGTCGTGAATTATTTGCCGCCGGAAGCCGAGACGGAAATTTTGCGGCGCTATCATCGTGGGTTCGACGCGCACCAACTCGCGCAAGCCGGACTGGAACCGGTACTCACGCCAAACAAGATTCAGGAATTACGCCAAGAAATCAACGCGGTCACAGTTGAAGATGGTATCCTGAGTTATATCACCGCGATTGCGGACGCGACGCGCAAATCGCCCGACCTTGCGCTCGGTGGCAGTCCGCGCGCGTCCATCGCGCTTTTGCTCGGCGCGAAAACCTGGGCGGCAATGCTGGGTCGCAATTTCGTCGTGCCCGATGATGTCAAAGCGTTGGTCTTGCCGGTCTATCGTCATCGCATCATCCTCAAGCCCGAAGCCGAAATCGAAGGGTTCGATGCGGACAGCGTGATGAAACGCATCCTGGGCAAAGTCGAAGTGCCGCGCTAGAATTTTCGGTTTTTGATTTGCGATCAAAGGCAATCCAAAATCGAAAATCCAAAATCCAAAATGTTACTCACTCGTCAATCCTTACTCTTGCTTCTCCTCACCGCGCCGTTCCTCGCGCTGGGTACGCTCGCGAGCGAATTGTTGTGGCTCGCGGTGATGTATCTTGTGCTTGTGCTCGCGATGATTGTGGCGGATTATTTCTTGTCGCCGTCGCCGCGCGATTTTGAAATTCAGCGCATCAACGATTCGCGTTTATCGCTCGGTGCAGAGAACCTCATCGTCATTCGCGTCACGCATCACGGTCGCCGCGCCACGGGCATCCTCGCGCGCGATGAATTTCCCGTCCAGTTCACCTCCGATGTTTTGATTTTAGATGCTGGTTCAGTTGCGGACGCTAACCACAATCAAAAATCGAAAATCAAAAAAACAAAATTACAATTGCTTCGTCCGCGCGAGACGATTGAATTTCGTTATCACGTTCGCCCACCGCGTCGGTCACCGACTCGAGCAGCGAACGCAGCCGCACC
>CAZPIR010000048.1:3994-11204 GCA_964586085.1 uncultured Anaerolineaceae bacterium
ATTATAAATTCGGCGACACGAATTTGCGTTGGCGCGGTGTGCTGGGCATGATGACACGCCAGGCGCGCTTTAACACGTCCGCGCCGGTCAAGGTGTATCCGAACCTGCTCGACATTCGCAAGTACCAGATTCTCGCGCGGCGTCATCATTTAACCGAGATGGGTTTGCGGCAAACGCGCATCCTGGGTCGCGGTACCGAGTTCGAGCGTCTGCGCGAATATCAACCCGATGATGAATTTCGCCGGATTGATTGGAAGGCAACCGCGCGGCGAAGCAAACCAATCAGCCGCGAATTTGAAACGGAACGCAGTCAAACGATCCTGGCTCTGCTCGATGTGGGGCGCATGATGCGCGCGCCCGTTGCGGATTTGGCGAAGCTTGATTACGCGGTGAACGCGGTGTTGATGTTGTCGTACGTCGCGGGCTTGCGCGGCGATAAGGTTGGCTTGATCGCGTTCGCGGACGAGGTCACGCATTTTCTCACGCCGCGCAGTGGCAAGGGACAATTTTATCGGATGCTCGCGACGTTGTACGGCGTCGAATCGCAACCGGTCGAATCGGATTATGCGCGCGCGTTCGCGTTCCTGGGCGCGAAACACAAAAAGCGTTCGCTCGTTGTCGTGTTCACCGATTTATCGAGTGGTTTGGCGGTGGACACGATTGTCGCGCAGATGGCATTGTTGCGTCCGCGTCATTTGCCGCTCCTCGTTGCGATCAGCGATCCGAGTGTGCACGATCTCGCCAGCCAGCGTCCGCGCGATTCGCAGAGTGTGTACGAGCGCGTTGTCGCCGAGCAACTGCTCAGTGAGCGCACGCTCCTGCTCGAATCGCTCCGGCATCGCGGCGTGCTCACGCTCGACGTGCCGGCAAATCAGTTGACGATTGCGGTGGTGAATCGGTACTTGGAGTTGAAAGCGGTGGGGAGGATTTAGATTACGAATGGAAACGAGTAAACGAATGAGGGGTGGTTTGTTGGAGGAGTGGCGATGAGCCGAAATTGGAAAATCGCATTGCTTGTGGGCGGCACGTTGTTTGTGATTTGTGCGTTGTTGTGTGTCGCGCTGGTTTTTGTCGCGCCGATGGTGATGCAGAATTTCACGACGAATGCGCAAAACCCGGAACAGATCCGCCAGACTGCCGCAAAAATTGCCGATTATACCTTGCCTGCCGGGTACAAGGAAGAGTTCGCGATGGATTTGTTTGCGATGCAAATGGTCATGTTTTCGCCGATGAACAAGGCGCGTCCGATGATTATGCTGATGCAAAGCGCGGATCGGCGAGCGAAGGCGGACGATATGCAACAACAGTTGCAGGAACAATTTCAGCGGCAATCCGGTTTACAGGGGACGACCTATCGCTCGGTTGGCACGCGGCAGGTCACGATCAAGGGACAACCGGTGACGCTGAATGTTGCCGAGAACGAATCGCGTACGGTCGTGCTTCAACAAGCGACCGGTGTTTTCAACGGCAAGAATGGTTTAGCGATTTTGATGGTGATCGGCTCCAAGCAAGGCTGGGACTGGACACCGGTCGAACAGTTCACGAGATCAATTCGATAAAGGTTGGCCGGTCAACAAGTAAACAGGTAGACAAGTCCAAACACCTGTCTACTTGTTTACTTTTTTCCCCTTCCCGCCAAAAATAAATAGCCGTACAACAACACGCCGCTTGTGAGGCCGACCGCATACTTGATGAATGCCGGCGCATCCGATGGCGACAAGAATCCTTCGATCAACCCCGCGATAATTAACAGAGGCACACTGCCCAACAATAGCCGCATGGATTTTTGCGCGGCAGTGGCGAGTGCGTCGCGACGTGAGAGTAAGCCAGGTCGCATCACCGCATACGCCAGCGCCAACCCCGCGCCGCCTGCCATTGTGATCTCGCTCAGTTCGAGTACGCCATGCCCGATGATAAATTCCCACAACGGCGCGGCGTGATTGTAAACGTGCAATAAGCCGAGGACGGCGCCGAGATCCAAGCCGTTCAAAATCAAGACCAGGAACGTGCCAAAGCCCAAAAGCATTCCGCCGGCAAACGCTAGAAATGACACACGGATATTGTTGGTCATGATGAATGACGCGCCGACCTGGTTTGCGCTGTTCAAATCTTTCCACCATGGCGTGCCGTTTTTAATCAGCGAGATCATGCGCGGCGAGAGAAAAAAGGTCGCATTCTCTGGGTTCGCGAGCATGGCAATGTACGCCATGATCGCGAGTCCAAAGAACAAGAGTGAAGCGACGCCAACACAACCGGCAAATTCGCGGTATAATTGCGGATAGTCGCGCGCGTAAAAATCCCGGATGCGGCGCAGGATGAGCGGCTCGCCGCGATACACGAGCGGATGCGCGCGTCCGACCAGTTGATTGAGAAACAGCGTGACGTTGTGACGCGGGAAATCGCGTTGCGCGATGGCGAGGTCGGACGTGACCGCGCGATACAGTTGGCTCAACGTGCCGATTTCACTTTCGCTCAACGTGCCGAGCCGCCCGCCCTCGACGCGTTTAAGCAACGCGGTGAGTTGTTCCCAGGCGGGCTTGCGTTGGCGCACAAATTCATCAGGAGACATTTGACACATCCATGACCGAATCCAACATCATCGAGCGGCACGAAATCGAAACGCCCGAAAATATTTCGTTTGGGTACGAAGTAGCTGGACTGGGTTCGCGTTTTCTCGCCATTCTGATTGATTCGCTGATTCAGTCGGCGTTATACTTGGCATTGCTCATCGCGCTCGCCGCCATCGGTGTGAGTGACATTTTCAAGAACTTGCCGAACGATGTTGAAAATGTGTTGACGGCCTTATTGTTGCTCGTGCTGTTTTTGATCCAGTTTGGCTACTTTATGCTGTTTGAGATTATACTCAACGGACAGACACCGGGCAAGCGCGCGTTGGGCTTGCGCGTCGTCAAAGAGAACGGTCTGCCGCTTTCGATTCTCGACGTGGTGATTCGTGACATTGTGCGCGTGATTGATTTCTTTCCGTTCGGGTATGGCATCGGCGTGATTGCCATGTTCGCCAACAGTCGCGCGAAACGCTTGGGCGATTTTGCGGCGGGCACCCTCGTCGTGAAATCCAAAGAGCATATCCAGTTGAGTGACCTGGAAGTGAAACCGTCTGTGCCGACCACGCCGCCGACGGATGTGACGAGTGTTGGGCGTTTGCGTGAAGCGGACGCCGAATTGATCGAATCGTTCTTACAGCGACGCGCGCAACTCCACAATGCCGACACGCTCGCGCAGACCATCAAGCAAAGTATCCTGTTGCGCTTGGACGATGCGGAGACACGCGCGCTTGCCGACACCTTGTCGCCCGTCGAATTTCTAACTCAGGTCGTCGCGAGTTATCGCGCGCGCAAATGAAAAAGGTTTTGTGATATGAAATTGATCAAACTGCTTGCCTTGAGTTTGTTAATGTTGGTCGCGTGCGCGCCGGTGAGCGTGCCGCGCAGTGCGTCGCTCGCCACGCCGACGGTTGCCGCGCCGGTTCTGCCGACGGCAACGCGTGTAGCGACCGCGACGCCTGCGCCGACTGTCGCAACGGTGCCTACCGCGCCGCCGCCGGCGTTGATTGCGCGCCGCACCTTGTTTAGTTTGGTGGACAAGGCGAGTGTTTCGTTCAGCCGCGATGGCACGAAGATCAGTTTTCTCGCGCCATTCAACAACGCGCTCAATGTCTGGGTCGCGCCGATTGACAAGCCGAACGATGCCAAACCGGTCACGAGCACGAATCGTGGCACGCGCACGTACGTGTGGGCGTACACAAACAATCACGTTTTATATTTGCAAGATGCGGATGGCGACGAAAATTATCAGATCTTTGCCGCCGATTTGACGACCGGCAGTGTGCGCTCGCTCACGCCGCGTGGCTCGCGCGCCGGGATTTATCGCGCGAGCAGTAAATTTCCGCGCGAGGTGCTCATCACACTCAACGAGCGCGACCCGAAACGGTACGACCTTTATCGCGTCAACATCGAGACCGGCGACCGCGCACTCGTTTTGCAAAACAATGAGGGCTTTGACAGTTTCGTGAGCGACGACGATTTTATCGTGCGCTTTGCGAACAAGGTTACGCCGGACGGCGGGCGCGAAATTTTCCGGCGCAACGACAAGGGAACCTGGGATAGCTTTGCCAAGATTGGATTGGAAGACGAATCGTCCACGTACTTGATGCACCTGTATCGCGACGGCAAAGCGATTTATCTCGTGGACAGTCGCGGGCGCAACACCGGCGCGCTCACGAGCATTGATCTGCAAACCGGCGCGCCATCCGCCGTCGCGCAGGATGTCCGCGCGGACATTAGCGGATTTATCATTCATCCGACGACGCGCGAAATTCAAGCCGTCGCATTTACGTACGACAAAAAGAAATGGCTCGTGCTCGACAGCACACTGCAACCCGACCTGGATTATCTCGACACGGTGGCGACCGGCGACATGGATGTGCTCAGTCGCACGCTCGATGACAAACGCTGGGTCATTGCCTACTCGCCGGACGATGGACCGACGCGCTATTATCTCTACGACCGCGCCGCCAAAAAAGCCGCGTTCCTGTTCACCAATCGCACCGCGCTCGAAAATGTGCCGTTCGCCAAAATGTACGCCGTGTCCATCAAATCGCGCGACGGACTCGACCTGGTGAGTTACCTGACCTTGCCGACCGAATCGAATCCCGATGGCGCGATGCGTCCGCTCAATCCGATTCCGCTGATCTTGTACGTGCATGGCGGACCCTGGTCGCGCGACGTGTGGGGCTTTAATCCGGTGCATCAATGGTTGGCGAATCGCGGCTATGCGGTACTCAGCGTCAACTTTCGCGGCTCGGATGGTTTGGGCAAAAATTTTCTCAACGCCGGCAATTTGGAATGGGCGGGCAAGATGCACGACGATTTGATTGACAGCGTGCAGTGGGCGATCCAAGAAGGCATCGCCGACCCGAAAAAAATTTGCATCATGGGTGCGAGTTACGGCGGGTACGCGACGCTCGTTGGTCTCACGTTCACGCCCGATGTGTTTGCGTGCGGCGTGAGTAGTGTCGGTCCATCGAGTCTCGTGACGTTACTGCAAAATCCGCCGCCGTACTGGTCCACGAGCGCAGACGTGCGCAAAAAACGTGTCGGCGATCACACGACTGAAGAGGGGCGCGCATTTTTGTTGAGCCGCTCGCCGTTGACGTTTGTGGATAAAATTGTCAAGCCCCTGCTGATTCAGCAGGGTGGCAACGATCCGCGCGTGAAACAAGCCGAAGCCGATCAAATCGTCAAGGCGATGCAGGCAAAAAAAATTCCGGTGACCTATTTGCTCTACCCGAATGAAGGACACGGTTTTGTGACGGCGACGAATCAGCGTTCGTACTATGCCGTCACCGAACAATTTTTGGCGAGCATCCTGGGCGGACGCGCCGAGCCGTTCGGCGACGACCTGAAATTTTCTTCGATTGCGGTGCCGGTGGGCGTGGATTTGATTAGCGGTCTCAAAGAGGCGTTGACAAAAAAATAAAGCGACGATCAAAAACCTTCCCGGTCTCTGAGACCGGGAAGGTTTTTTAATTTCATAGCTTGCGCGCGCCGATGCGTCCGGAATTAGGCGGCAGTTCGCGCATCCATTCCGGCAACAAGCGCGCCACGTGGTCGCGCATCACCCAGGACGCGCGATCCATTTCGGCGGCAGTGATTGGCTTGTCGTAGAATTCGCTCAACTCGAACACGGGACCAAAGCGCAAAGCCATTTTGACCGGGTGCGGAAATTTCGCGCCAACCGGTAGAGCGCGTTCCGCGCCAATCGCGCCGACCGGCAAAATTTTCAAACGGCGCGTGATGGCGATTTTGGCAATGACCGGCTGAAACGCTTGCAAACGACCGGTCGGACTGCGCGTGCCTTCGGGCGCAATCACCAACACTTTGCCTTCATCGAGCGTGTTGACCATGATGCGCATCGCGCTCATGTCACTGCGCTCGCGGTCAATCGGAAACATGCCGACACCGCGCGCGAACCAGGCAAGCATTGCATTGCCAAACAATTCCTGTTTCGCCACCGCGCGCAGGTTCACGCCGGGCGTGATGCCTTGCCGCGCAATCATCGCGCCGAGCGCGAGCACTTCGAGGACGCTGACGTGATTGAGGATGACGAGCAGAGGACCTTGCTTGGGAAGATACTCGATGTTCTCCACATCCATGCGATGATAGAGCCGATAGTACAACCACAGCAATCCTGAGATAAAAGCAATGTAGATGCGATGACGTAAGGGAACGCGAGACATTTATTCCTCCGGCAAAATCAAACGGGCGAACAAATAGTTGTCACCGGGAACGCGGCGGTTTAATTGAACGGCACGAACGCGAGAATCGTTGACGGGAACGAGTCGGTCATCACCAACAGCCCGCGCTGGTCGAGCCGCGCAATCGCTTCCCAGTTGCGCGCGGTGTCGGCGTTGATGAGCGTAAGTTGAATCGGCGCGCGGTCGGCGAACGTAATGCCCTTGTCCGAGTACTGAAATTCGACCAATCGTTCGACCTGCGGAAATTTGGCATGGGTGGAACCCTGCCCAAATTTTTTCGCAAGCGCATCCACGCGCGGCGCTTGCAATGATGCATCGTCGCCGGGAAATTCGTAACTGATGCCCCAGAACTTCCCCGCGCTGTCCGGCGGGGTGACATCGGTGAGGCGATAATCCAAATTCGGAAAAGGCAACGTGCCGGCCAGCGCGAGGGTGGTCTGATCGAACACCGAGGCAATGGGTGATTTGTTCACGCCCGCGCCGTTCGCTTCGTAGAAGGTCAACAGTTTGTCGCCGACGGCGAGCATCGCTTCCTGGCTCAGGTTGTTGATCGGCGCCGGCGATTTGATGGTTGTGAGTTTCGTCGAATCAAATTTTACACTGCTCAAATCCGGAGCGATGTCACCCGCCATCAAGTACGCCTGCATCGTGTTGCGATTTGATTTGCTTTCGGCTTCGATGGTAACAAATACCCGGTTGCCGACAAAGACGATGGACTCGTACCCTTGATAGTTGAATCCATCGGCGTCAATGCGTTTGATGAGGTCGCCATCGTCCACCTTGACGCGTTTGGGCACGAGGTCTTGTTTTTTCGTCCCCTCCACGACCGCGATAATATCCGCCTTGGCGAGCGCGAACAAGACCGGCTCGGCTTTCGGCGCGATGTTCCGGCGTTTTTCAAAATCGGGATATTGCGCAAGCAAAATCAAGTGA
>CAZPIR010000048.1:11214-13515 GCA_964586085.1 uncultured Anaerolineaceae bacterium
CTTCGGCGACGGGTGTTGGCGCGTTGCTCGTTGCCGAGGTGCTGGTGGGAATCGGCATCGGCGCGCACGCCTTGCCGAGCAAGGCAAGCAAAATGAAAATGACCACGCCCAGCTGTTTCGACATCGCGGCTCCGTTTATGTGCTCATCAATTTGACATAGATTTCTTCGAGCGCCGATTCTTGCACCGACAAGTCCACGAGCGCCCACTCGTTCTCGGCAATGGTTTCGAGAATGTCCGCAATCGCGCCGACATCGGTCGTGCGAAAAATATAATTGTCGTCCTTGCGTTCAAAATCGAGCGGCTCGTCGGATTTGAAAATGACCTGGTATTCGCGCCGACCCAGACTGGCGCGAATGGCGTCCATCGAATCGAACACGACCAGTTGCCCGTTCTTGATGATTGCGACGCGGTCGCAAATGTACTCGACGTGAAACAGGTTGTGCGCGCTGAGCAAAATCGTTTTGCCGGCGCGCTTGAGCGTTTTCAAATAGTTGATGATGAAAAACGAGGTGAGCGGGTCAAGCCCGGAATTAGGTTCATCGAGGACGAGCAGAGCGGGATCGTGCAACAACGTGCGCGCAATCGCGACCTTGCGTTTCATGCCTTTGGAAAATTCGCCGGTCATCTTGTCGCGCTCGCTCAACTTGAGCGAATCGAGAAGCGAGTCAATGCGCGCAAGCGTTTCGCGGCGCGGCATCCCGTACAACTCGGAAAAGAAAACGAGATACTGGCGCGGTGTCATGTTTTCGTACAGCGGGCTTTCTTCCGGCAAAAAGCCAATGTGCTGTTTGACCGCGACGCTCTCTTTTTGAATGTCGCGACCCAGGACGCGAATCGTGCCCTCGGTTGGCGCGATCAACCCGGCGATCATTTTGAGCGTGGTGCTTTTGCCCGCGCCGTTGTGCCCGATGATGCCGACGATTTCGCCAGTGTTCACGGTCAGGTTCAAATCGTTCACGGCGATGAAATCGCGATAGCGTTTGGTGATGTGTGTGAGTTCGATCATGTGTCCGATTTTACCGCAAACCGGGTTTGGATGCAAAGAGGGTGCGTGCCAGGTTTGGACGCGCCCTGCCATCGAGCGGCGCGCAAAAAAAAGAACCCGGTTTTGCTTGGAAACCAGGTTCTTTGGTGCGCTAGTTTTTTCGCGCCACGAGTACGGCTTCGGACATGGTGAGCCAAATCATTCCGTCGCGGATCGTGGGTTGCCAAAATTCTTTTGCCGCCGGCGGTGCCTCCTCCAACAATAGTTGACGGAGTTTGGCGATGGTTTCCTCGCTGGCGCCCATCCGATTTGCCCACGCCGCAAAATCCATTGCTTTGGCAAGGGTCTCGCTGTGTTCCACGCGCAAGCCGGCTTCGGTCATCATCGCTTCGAGGCGCACGGCAGGATACGCCCACTGGTGCGACGGGTCGCGCCGTTTCTCGAAATGATTGATATACGCGGCGATGGGTTTGTCCGGCGGTACGATATTGTCCACGAGCGCAACGATGCCGCCGGGTTTGCACACGCGCGCCATCTCCAAGATCGCTTGGTACGCATCGGTGTAATGATGCAACGCGATGCGATTCGTGACCAAATCGAATGTGGCGTCGTCAAATGGCAAGTGGTGCGCGTCCGCGTCGCGAAACGCGAGGTTGGTGATGCCGCGTTCGCTTGCCAACTTGCGCGCGGCGTCGAGC
Organism: uncultured Anaerolineaceae bacterium; assembly: GCA_964586085.1. Taxonomy (GTDB): domain Bacteria; phylum Chloroflexota; class Anaerolineae; order UBA4142; family UBA4142; genus JACRBM01. The sequence continues at coordinate 12,900 of CAZPIR010000048.1, forward strand.
ATCTGCGGCGTGAGGTCGCACGCCATCACGCGCGCGACGTGCGGCGCGAACGTCAACGCCGTGTGTCCCGCGCCGGTCGAAACATCGAGCACAACCCACGTGCTTTGCGGTTGGGTCAGCGTGACCAGGCGTTGCAAACTGGCGCCTTGCGCGTGCACGGTGCTCGTCGCATAATTGTTGGCGTGCGCGCCGAATTGTTGCTGGATGAGTTTGTGCGATTCGTCCATGGCTTAATCCTTGACGGCGCGTTCCAAGCGTTCGAGCGCTTGAACGAGCGTCGCGCGCGGACAGCCCATGTTCAAACGCATAAACCCAGACCCGCCGTCGCCGAACATCGCGCCATCGTTCAACGCGAGTTTCGCGCGTTTGAGAAACAGGTCGTGCAGTTCGGCGTCGCTCAAACCCAGGTCGCGGCAATCGAGCCACACGAGGTACGTGCCTTCAGGCTGGATCGCCTTGATCTGCGGAATGCGGCGCGTGAGAAAATCGTTGAGGCAGTCGAGATTGCCTTTAATGTAAACGAGCGCCGGGTCGAGCCATTAGCCGCCGTAACGATACGCGGCTTCGAGACCGACGTTGCCCAAAATGTTGCCGCCGAACATCGCATTGTTTTAGA
>CAZPIR010000049.1:0-13476 GCA_964586085.1 uncultured Anaerolineaceae bacterium
CCTTCGATGAGCGGCAGGATTGCTTCGCGTGCCTGCGCCGGCGTCCAGATGCGCTGGCGATAGTTCATATCGAAACTGATGGGAATGCCTTGCGCGCTCGCACGCCGAATCGCTTCGAGCACGATCTCACGCAGAGAGGGCGAGAGCGGCACGGTCAAACCGGACAAGTGCAACAAGCGCGTGTCGAGCAGATAATCCCAGTTGATTTGTTCTTTCGTTAAATTCGTAAAGCACGTGTTGGCGCGATCAAAATAAACCTGGGTCGCGCGCGGCGGCACCGCGTACTCGACATAGTACGTCGCGAGCCGATGCTTGTCCGACCACACCACCTCGGAGAGATCAAGCCCCGACAACAAATATTCGTTCGCGACGCGTTTGCCCATCGGTGTTGTCGGCAAGCTCGTAATCCAGCCACACTTCCAACCCAGGCGCGCGAGCAGGCTCGCGACATTCGCTTCGGTGCACGACACGCGCACATCAAGTTGCATCGCGCGTTCGAGGCGTTGACCGGGCGGAACACTATAACGTAATTGTCCCTCGCCCATCGTCGTGAGATCGAATCGCGGCATGATTATTTCTCCAAATCCCGAATGACATTCAAATTGAAATCGGCAAGCGAGGTCAATACGCAATTCGCTTGTTGTAAAATTTCCTGGGACGGCGGCGCGTAACGCGCGTCGGGAATCGCGATCACGAACATTCCAGCATTTTTGCCGGACAAAATTCCGTTCGCCGAATCTTCGAGGCACGCGCATCGTGTTGGTTCGACGCCGAGCAATTCTGCCGCCTTGAAGTACACATCGGGTGCGGGCTTGCCGCGTTGCACCCGACCCGCAAAATCGCCATGACGGTCGTGCCCATCATCGGCGCGCTCGGTTCGGACAATCCGCTGATTGATGGTCCCGAACTGGTTCGGCAAATTGCGCAGACGTATGGCGGCGAGTATCGGTACTTGCCGGTGCCCTTGTTGGTCGAGGACACGCGCACGCGTGACACGTTGCTTCAATCATCGCAAATCTATGATATTCTCACGCTCGCGCGCAAAGCGACGGTCGCCTTGTTGGGCATTGGCGCGTTGGGTCCGGATGTGTCGAGTATGATTTGGAGCGGCTATCTCAATGAACGCGAATTGACCTGGGTGACCGAGCAAGGCGCGGTCGGGCATATGTGTGGGCAATTTTTTGACCGCGATGGCAACCCGCTCGACGTGGAATTGAATCGCCGCGCGATTGGGATTGGCATCAAGACGTTGCCCAAGATTGAAACGGTGATTGCGGTGGCGGGCGGCAAAGCCAAAGCCGACGCGATCTTGGGCGCGTTGCGTGGACACTATCTCAACGTTCTCGTCACGGATGATGTTGCCGCGCAACAAGTGTTGGCAGTAGGACCAAATTGAGATTTTGCTAAATCTGGGTTGACACAAAAAAACGCGCGCTCTAGAACAGAGTGCGCGTTTTCGTACAGACCTGATTCGGCTAAAAGTGTGATACGACCGGCGTGCCAATCTCTGCCCAGTCGAAAAACCATTTCGCGTCGTCAATCGAAAGGTTGACGCACCCATGACTCATCGGCTGACCAAAGTTGCGATGCCAGTACGTGCCGTGAATCGCATACGCGCCGGTGAAATACATCACCCAGGGCACACCCGGCAAATAGTACGAGTCCGCACCGTACCCACCGCTCATCGTTTGTGATTTGATTTTGGTGTACACGGCAAAGCGTCCGGCCGGCGTGGGATGCCATGCTGTCCCGGTCGAGACGAGCACGGACTTTAATGGTGCATTGCCTTGATACGCGGTGATGGTTTGCTTGGAAATATTGACATCAATCCACTTGCCGGCAGTCGGTGGTTGTGGCGAGGTGCCGGTGAGCGGCAGAGGCGCGGGCGCGGGCGCAGGTTGTGTCGGCGCGGCGGAAGCAGTGCGACCCGGCACGTTGAGGCGTTGCCCGGTGAAAATAAAGTTCTGATTCATCAAGCCGTTCGCCTGCATCAACGCATTCACCGTTGTGCCAAAACGCGCGGCAATCGTGCCGAGCGTATCGCCGCCGACCACGGTATAGACGCTCCCGGTCGGTGCGGGATTAGCGGGTGCGGGTGCAAATGAGTTGCCGGGGATGACGAGTTTTTGTCCGGCGTAAACAATGTTTGCGTTTGGAATCGCATTCGCGCGCATCAATGCTTCGACCGTCGTCCCATTGCGCGCGGCAATGGTGGCGAGCGAATCGCCCCAGCGCACGACCACGAAATTCGGGCTTGCCGCCGCCGCACGCGGGGTTAGCGCGGTCGTCAACACGACGAGCACAGCCAGTATCAAAACCAAGCGAGTGATCTTCATCGCAATTCCTCCGAGTGGATAATCAAGTGACACCAAACTGCCCTGACACTCTCATCTTAGCACAATCCCTTGAATCTATCAAGTCGGGTTACGTAAGATGTGACAATGCGCCATCGTGGGTCGTCGCGGCGATGGCAAGCGGATTGACTTGCTTGGCGTTCGTGGTAAACTAGCCCACGCAAGTATCACGATGTAAATCGAGTTGTTCGCTTATGCCAACACGTGAATCAATTTCAACCCGGCTTGATCAATCCGTGCATTTCTTTTGGCACTGGATTGGCGCAACGCCGGTCACCTGGAAGGTGATCGGCTTGATCGTTTTGCCATTGCTTGTGATGGGCATTGCCAGCGTGCTTTTTTTGCGCGACCGGCTGGGAATGCTTTTGCAAGTGCATGGCGCGCAATCTGTTCAAGCGCAAATTTATTTTTCGTTGACTCAACAAGCGCTGACCGTTTTTGCCATTGTCGCATTACTGGGTCTGGGGCTGGCCATTGTTTTTACGCGTGTCCTGGTTCATCCCTTGCACGACATTATTCGCGCAATGCAACGTGTGCAAGCCGGCGACCTGACCGTGCAAATTCCAATGTGGGCGCGCGACGAAATCGGCGCGGTGCAAACCGAGTTCAACACGATGGTGCGGGGTTTGGAAGAATCGCGCGCGGCATTTGTGCAACAACAAACCGAATTGCAACAACTCAATCGCGAGAACGCGCGCCTGGTCGCTGAACTGCAAGCCAAAAGTGTGCGGCTCGAACAATTATTGCATCACGCCATCACTGCTCAGGAAGCCGAACGTAAACGCCTTGCGCGTGAATTGCACGACGAGACCGGCCAATCGCTCACCTCGATTTTGCTCCGGCTCAAAGCATTGCAAACCGAGACCGACCCCGACGTGATTCACGACCGGCTGAACGGCTTGCGTTACCTCACCGGCGAAACGCTCGAAGAGGTGCGTCGCCTCGCGATGGATTTGCGCCCGACCGCGCTCGACGACCTGGGTCTCGTCCCGGCGATTCGTTGGTACGTGCAAGAGTGGAGCAAGCGTAGTGAAATTATCATCACGTTCAATCCCAGCACCGTCGTCGACCGTTTGCCGAGCAACCACGAAATTATTTTGTATCGCGCGGTGCAAGAAGGTTTGACCAACATTGCGCGCCACGCGTACGCGCAACACGCGACGATCACGTTGGAGCAAAACGCCAACTCGGTGTGGCTGACCATTGTGGACGATGGCAAGGGCATTCATCCTGGGTCGAGCAATCGCAGTGGCATGGGCTTGGAAGGAATGCGCGAGCGCGTCGCACTTGTCGGCGGACGCTTGCAAGTGGATTCGACGCCGGATGTCGGCACGCGCATCGTGATCGAACTGCCCATCGGAGAAGTGAAATGATCGCGCCGATTCGCGTTTTGCTCGTGGATGATCATGCCGTTGTTCGCAGTGGCTTGCGTCTCTTGCTCGAAAAAGAAGCCGACCTGGTTGTGATTGGCGAAGCGGAGAATGGCGCGCAAGCGATTCATCAAGCCACCGCTTTGCAACCGACGGTGATCGTGATGGATATTACCCTGCCGGATTTTAACGGCGTGGAAACCACGCGTCGCATTCACGCGCTGTTGCCGAATGTGCGTGTGCTCGCGTTGACGATGCACGACGAAGACACGTACCTCGTGCCTTTTTTGCAAGCAGGCGGGCATGGCTATGTTCGCAAATCGGCGGCTGACCGTGATGTGGTTGCGGCGATTCGCGCGGTCGCACGCGGCGAATCGTTTGTGCAACCGGCGGGCGTGGCGGCGATGGTGCGCGAGCATCAATCACCTAAATCCGAAGTTGAAACGCTTTCCGATCGCGAACGCCAAGTGCTCGTGCTGACCGCCAAAGGGTACACGAGCCGCGAAATCGGCGACCAGCTTGCGCTTTCACCACGCACGGTTGAAACGTACCGTGAACGGATCATGCAAAAATTGGGGATGACGCATCGCTCGGAACTTGTCGAGTACGCGTTGAAAAATAAATTGCTCGAGTAGAGGCGAGTCGTTGGCTCGTCTCTAATAATGTCCGTACAAATCACCACATAAAACAACGGGCGACTCACGACTGACGCGAGTCGCCCGTTGTTTTACAATGATCCCGTTCCTTTTGTGTACGCGTGGAGAACCCAATGCGATCAAACACACCCATTCGAATTCTACTTGGCGTGCCGCACGTGTGGTTGCGCGAAACGATTTCACAAACGCTTGCTACGCAAGCCGAAATTCTGGTCGCGCAAAATCGTCAAGACTTGATCTTGCAGGCACAAACTAAACCGGACCTGATGGTGGCTGAACCATTCGCGTTCGGTGAACCTGGTTTGGATTTGTTGCGCCAATTAAAATCGCAAGCCCCGGCAATTCCGCTCATCGTCCTGCTTCCGTTCGACACGCGCGATTATCGCGATGCCGCAATTCGGAATGGCGCGAACGGCGTCGTCATTGTCGAAGACGTGACAACCGAACTTGTGCCGGCAGTGTCCGAAGTGCTCAAGCGTGCCGTGTTGGTCAATGGCATTGCGGACAAGATCGCGCATATTGCCGAAAGCGGCGCGCCGTTGGGCGAAGCCGCGTATCAATCTGATTTGAGTCTGGCGCAACTGAGTGACCACGCCGTTGCGCAACTCGCACCCACTCTGCCCCCCATCACAACTCCGGATTTTTCGCCGCGTCCCGACGAGGTTGAACCGCGCCTGTTTTTGCGTGGGCTGGCGATCACCTCGAAAACGATGATGACCTCTGCGCCGACCTACACGATGCGTACGGCGTGCAACCTTAACTGCGGCGCGCACTTTTGTGGTTTGAATGTTACCGTGCGCGACCAACATGTTGTCAAAATCGAACCCGCCGATTTTCCCGACGAACGCTATCGCCGCATTTGCCTCAAGGGCATTAGTTATACGCAGATGCTCGCGCACCCACAACGCTTGTTGCATCCGCTCAAACGCGCTGGCGCACGCGGCAGTGGCAAGTGGCAACGCATTTCCTGGGATCAAGCGATTAATGAAATTACCACGCAGATGCGCGCAATTGCAACTCAGCACGGCAACCCAAGTCTGATGTTCTTTCCATTCTCCGGGCAACTCGGTACGCTCAACAGTATGAGTGGGGTGTACTCGCGATTGGCGAGCGCGCTGGGCGCCTCGGCGGTCAGCCCGGCGACGTACGGCGTGGACAGCGCGATACCCAGCGGCATTGAAGATACGCTGGGACGCGGCGCGGGTTATAGTGCCAATGATTACGCCGACCTGCCCAATTCAAAATTGATTTTGATCTGGGGAGGCGACCCGGCGCAAAGTCGAATGAACTGGTGGAACTTTTTCCTCGATGCCAAACGCGCTGGCGCGCGCCTTGTGACGATTGACCCCAAGTTTAGTATCACGGCGAGCAAATCGGATACCTGGATTCCAATTCGCCCCGGCACTGACCTCTATCTCGCGCTCGCGATGGCGCGACTCATCATCGAGCAAGATTGGTTCAACCGCGATTTTGTTTTGCGTCACACGGTTGCGCCATTGCTTGTGCGCGAGGACAATGGGCGTTTTCTGCGCGGGTTCGATTTGCTTGGGGGCGATCAAGAATACTTGATGTGGGGTTTGCAACAAGGTCACGTCGTGTCCGCGCAACAGGCGACTGTCCCCGCGCTCGATGGACGATATGAAATTGAAGGCATTGTGTGTCGCACGGCGTTCAGTTCTTTGCGTGAGATGCTCCAGCCCTACACGCCGGCTTTGGTCGCGGAAAAAACCGGCATGGCGCCCGACCAAATTTATGCGCTTGCGCGCGATTTTGCCAAGACGCATCCAGCGCGCATCCTCGCTTTGTACGGCATTGATCGCTGGCATCATGGCGCGACGTTCGGACGCTTGATCGCGACGCTCGGCGCGTTGACCGGCAACCTGGGAATTGCCGGTGGCGGCGCTGGCGTGGATGGCTTTGTTGATGGCGTAGGGTTCAATCACAACTTTGCATTTCCCGACGGCAAAAAATATCAACCGATCAATCCTGCCTCACTGGCACATCAAATCACCAGCGCGCAACCATATCCAATCAAAGCGGTCTGGGTCGGTTTTGGCAACTGGCTCAATCAATGGCCCGACCACGAACAATTGATCAACCAGGTCTTGCCCAAGTTGGATTTGCTTGTCACCGCCGACCACTTTATGACCGAGACCGCGCAATGGTCGGATTACGTTTTGCCATCGGCAATGTTTTTCGAGCGCGAGGATATGGTCAAGGGACCGCCGCCGTACGTTCAATATCAACCGGCAATTGTGCCGCCGCCCGGCGAGTGTCGTTCCGATTTCGACATTGCCGCGATGGTCGCGCAAAAAATGGGATGCGGCGAACACTTTGCACGCTCGCCGCGTGAACACCTCAAAGAAATTCTGGCGATGTCCGATGCCACGACGAATACCTTGTCGTTCGATGAGTTGCGCGAGCGCGGCGTCCTGCGTCAAAATGTTTCTGCCGAATCCCAGATCGCGCATCGCGATTTGAAATTCAACACGCCGACCGGGCGCGTCGAGTTTTACGTCGAACGTTTACTGCCATTCGATCAAGCTTTGCCGAATTACGAATCGCCCGGCGAGGCGAATCCGGATGGCGAAAAAATCCGGCGTTATCCGCTCGTCTGCATCACCGAGCACAGTCGCTATCGCGTGCATTCGACATTCAGCGATGCGCCCTGGTTGCGCGAACTCGACACCGAGCCACGCGCGGCACTGCATCCCTCGGTCGCGGCATCGCGGCAGATCCAGGACGGCGATTGGGTGCGTTTGTTCAACGAACGCGGTTTCGTCGTTATGCGTGCGCGCCTCAATCAAACCGTTCCCCCGGGCACGGTGTATCTGACCCAGGGTTGGCAGTCGCACGATTTTCGCGCCGGACATCCGCAAGCGTTGACCTACAACGCTGGCAATTCGACAAATGCGTTCGGCGCCAACGCCACGCTGTCCGATGTGTTGGTCGAGGTCGTACGTGAAGAGGTGAGCACGCATGGCTAACCGCTACGTGATGTTGATTGATTTGCAATTGTGTACCGGTTGCAATACGTGCTCGGTGGCGTGCAAGCAGGAAAATAATTTACCCGAAGGTGTGTGGTGGACGCGCGTCGTCACCATCGGCGGCGATGGCGATGATCTGCCCGCCGGCGTGTATCCGAATTTGCGGCTGGAATATCTGCCGCTCGCGTGCCAACATTGCGAACAAGGTCCGTGTGTGGACGTGTGCCCGGCAACGGCGACGAGTCGTCGCGAGCAAGATGGTGTTGTTCTGCAAGACCCGGCGTTGTGCATCGGTTGTCGCTCGTGCATGATGGTCTGTCCGTTCACGAGTGTGCGTGTGTTTTCCGACGAGCAACCACGTTACGCCTTGCCGTTTCCGACCGGCGACAATCCACTCGTGCATCGCGCGCGCACGGTGGAGAAATGCACATTCTGCGCACATCGTTTGGCGCGCGGGCAAGACCCGGCGTGTGTGGATGTGTGCCCGGCGAAAGCGCGCACGTTCGGCGACCTCAACGACCCAGCGAGTAAGGTCGCGCAACTGGTGGCATCACGTTTGCACTTTCAGCTTTTGACGGAAAAAGGTACTGATCCGTCGGTGTATTACCTGACATGATCTCTCCCAACGAAAATTCTATTGAAACCAACCCACAAAAACGCGCGTGCGCAATTATGCACCAGGTTGCGCAGGGACGAAGCCAGGTCTATTGCTGGCTCGCGCAGAGTTTCTATGCGCCCGATGCCGAACTCGCGCAAGCATTGAACACCGGGCGCATGGTCGAAGAGATTTTGTTGGCGACGGCGTGGCTGGGGCAGGATCGCCAAAAATTTTTGGTGAGTTTGAATAAACTGCGCGATTGCGCCAAGCTCACCTTGCCCGATCTGGATGGCGATTACCAACGTTGGTTCGGCAAAAGCATTGATCGCGTGCCGATGCGCGAATCGGCGTACCGCTGGCGCGAAGCGTCTGCCGTTGTCGCCAACGCGAACGACGTGGCGCAAGCATTACGCCAACTCTATGAACAATTTGGCGTTGTGCCCATCGCCAACCAGGAAGATGTGCTTCCGGTCGAATTCGAGTTCATGGCGTTTTTATGCGAACGTGAATCCCAGGAATGGCAAGCCAATGCCTCTGAAGCGGCGCGGCAGTTGCGTTTGCAAGAGCACACTTTTCTTGCCGACCACCTGGGACGCTGGTATCCGGAATTTTGCCGGCGCGTGGCAGACCGTTCGCTGAATCCGTTTTACGAAGCATTGATTTTTCTTGGCGACACCTGGTTGAATCTCGAGTACGGACCGGGTTATTTACCGGCAAGGTCGTTGTAATGCTCGCAATTTACTTTTTTTACGGTGTCGCGTTTTTTGCGATGGGGCTTGCCGTTGCGCTTGAAACACGGCGCAACAGCGAACTCGTGCTCAGTCGCCACTTACCCTGGCTCGCCGGTTTTGGTTTGACGCACAGTGTGGTCGAGTGGTGCGACATGTTCCTGATGATTTATCCGAGCGGCACGCCGCATGAAATTCTGGTGCTCGTGCGGATGATCTTGTTGCCGGTATCTGCGCTTGTGCTGATTCGTTTTGGCGTGGGCTTGGTCAGCGAAGCGGGTCCTTTGCCGGAATGGCTGGCATTTGTGCCGATGGCTTTGCTCATGCCGATTGCGTTCCTGGTCGCGTACGCCTTGATTGTGGCATCGAGCGGAGAAATGTTCGAGATTGCCGCCGATGTATGGTCGCGCTACTTGCTCTATTTTCCGGGCTGTTTGTTGGCGATGCTGGGATTCGTGCGTCAGTGGCGCGGCTTGTCGCGCGCCGGCATTCATCAAGCGCGGCGTTTAATGTTTGGCGCGGCAGTCGCTTTTTTGCTCAACGGAATTGTCGCCGGTTTGATCGTGCCCACCGCGCCGTACGGTTTTGCGCCCTGGCTCAACTATCAAACGGTCATTCAAGTGACGGGCTTGCCCGTTCAACTGTGGCGCGCGCTCACCGCGATTGCGGTTGCTCTGTTCGTCGTGCGCGCGCTCGATGTGTTTGAACTTGAACGTGAGCAACAAATCCATGCCCTGCAACTCGAACACGAGCGCGATCAAATAATGGCGTTACAAGCGCAACGCGCGGAACGCGAGATTGCCGAGAATTGGACGGAAGGTCTTGTCAGCATCAGTCGCCGTGTTGCGGATTTGGAAAATGTGGATAGTGTGCTCGCGGCGACGGTCAACTTGGCGCGCAAACTGTTGAACTCGGACATTGCCGCGCTGGGTTTGTGGAGCGCCGATCAATCGCGTCTCGAATTAAAATGTTTGGCAACGGCTGAAGGCACGCGCGATAAAAATCTGCCGTACCAAACTCTGCCGTTCATCGTCGAAGCGTTACGCGCGCATCAACCCGTGCGTTTTCCCCAAGATGCGCTGACGTCGCCGGAACCATGGCGGTGCGCGATTTCGGGATTCGACATTTGCGCGGTGGCGTGCGTGCCGCTTCAACTGGAAAACCAGGCGCTCGGTGGATTGTGGGTCGGGCGCATTGCCGTGCAGTCGTTTACGCCGACCGACCTGATTGGCTTGGAACGTCTGGCGGACCAAGCCGTGATTGCGCTGGAACACGCGGCGATGACCGCGCGTTTGCAATCGCTCGCGGTCACCGAGGAACGCTCGCGCATTGCGCGCGAGATGCACGATGGCTTGTTGCAAATCTTGGGTTATCTCAACCTGGAAGTGCAAACGATGGAAGCGTTTGCGCGGCAAGGCAACCTGGACGCGATTCGCGCGGAATTGACCAAGACGCGCGTGTCCATTGGCGCGGCGCAAGCAGATGTGCGCGAGAATGTGTTGAGCTTGCGGACGACGCTCGCCGGGGAAACCGGGTTGATTGACGCGCTCCGCGATTACATCGAAGAGTTTGGCGTGCAGACGGGCATCCAGGTTCAGTTTATCAATCAGATTGAAACGCCGCCCTGCTTGTCGCCGCTGGCAGAGGCACAATTGGTGCGGATTGTGCAAGAAGCGTTGGCGAATGTGCGTAAGCACGCGCAAGCCAGTCAAGTTCAGGTTCGTTTGTCCACGCGCCAGCACGCGGTTCAAATTGGCATCACCGATAACGGCGTGGGCTTTCAAGCGGCAACTGTCAAAAATCATTTTGGTTTGCAGACGATGCGCGAACGCGCGGAAAGCATCCAGGGAGTGTTGACCATCAGTTCGGAACAAGGCATCGGCACGCGCGTCAATCTAGTTTTGCCGGTGTTGGAACACTAATTATTGTCTCAGCAAGGGGAACGTATGAATGTAACCAGTCCGTTGAATGTTTTGATCGCAGATGATCATCGCCTGTTTCGACAAGGCTTGATCGGTCTGATGAACACGCGTCCTGATCTCGTGAACGTCGTCGGCGAAGCAGGCACGGGACGCGAAGCGGTGCAGTTGGTCGAGCGGCATCATCCCGATGTGGTGTTGATGGATTTGCAAATGCCGGATGGCGATGGGCTGTACGCCGCCGCGCAAATTCAACAACGCTGGAGTGATGTGCGCGTCATCATCCTGACGGCGAATGAATCCGACGAGCAGTTGTACCGCGCGGTGCGGCAAGGCGTCGCCGGGTATTTGCTCAAGAGTCTCGACGCCGACGAATTGTTCGATTTGCTTGGCGGGGTGATGCAAGGCGAAGTGGCGATGACCCGCGCGATGGCGGCGCGGTTTCTCAAAGGCATCGCGCATCACAATGCGAATGAAACGACCGGCGAGCAGGCATTGACCGAACGCGAGATCGAAGTGTTGCGTTTGGTCGCGCAAGGCGAAAGCAATCCCCAGATCGCCGAAGAGTTGTGCATCACCGTCAACACGGTCAAGGTACACTTGCGCAACATCCTTGCCAAACTACGTCTCGAAAATCGAACTCAGGTCGCCGCGTATGCGGTGCAATCGGGTTTGGCGTTTTCGGCATCACCACAAAATCACCCAACCGGGTGATGCGAGATTACTCTAAAGAGAGATGCGCGCCCGAAAATTTTAGCGTATTCTGCGAGTGCGTTTGACGCACCGGACACAGAAGTCGGATTATTTCAATTTCCCTGTCTTCTGCGCGTTTTGCGTAGAGACAGGGATTTTTGTTTTGAATCATCAGGGAGGAAAAGCAGATGAGTGAAAAAGATGTAGTCACTCGAGTTTTGACAGACACGTTGCTGACCCGTCGCACGTTTTTAAAGTGGAGCGCGGCGGTGGGTGGCACGGCGGCATTGGCAACTAGTGGCTTGGATTTAGGTCTCAAGTCGGTGCAAGCCGCGCCAGCGGCAACTGCCCCGGCAAAAGAGGGCAAGTGGGTTGCCGCGGCATGTTGGCACAACTGCGGCGGGCGTTGCCCGATCCGCGCGTACGTCACCGATGGCGTCGTCACCCGGGTCAAGACAGACGACACGCACGCGGACACGCCGGACTTTCCGCAACAACGCGCATGTTTGCGTGGACGTTCACAGAGAATGCAAGCATTTTCCAGCGACCGGCTCAAGTACCCGATGATCCGCAAGAACTGGGCGCCGGGCGGCGGCAAAAAAGAGTTGCGCGGCAAGGATGAATGGGTGCGGATTTCCTGGGACGAAGCCTTGACTATAGTCTCGAACGAGATCATTCGCATCCAAGCCAAGTATGGCAACGAAGCGATCTATTGCCCCGGCGGTAGCGAAGTGCAACGGACGCTGTCATTGTTTGGCGGGTACGTCGGCAACTTTGGTAGCACCTCACGCGGGGCATGGCGTTTGGGACAACCAGCCATCACCGGCACAACCGCGCAAAGCGAAATGAACGACCGCTTTGACCTGGTCAATTCCAAATTGATCGTGATGTGGGGCAACAACCCGGCGTGGAGCAGTATGGGTTTGGCGACGTACAATTTTTTGCAAGCCAAACGCGCCGGCGCGAAATTCATTTTTGTTGACCCATTCTTTAATCCCACGGCGAGCATTCTCGCGGACGAGTGGATTCCGATTCGCCCCGCGACTGACACGACGATGATGCTGGCGATGGCATACGTTCTGCTCAAGGAAGATGATCCCAAAACCAATCCGTTGATTGATTGGGATTTTCTCAATCGGTGCACGGTCGGGTTCGACAAAGACCACATGCCCGAAGGCGCCGACCCGAAAGAAAGTTTCAAGGATTACGTGCTCGGCACGTACGACAACAAACCCAAGACGCCAGAATGGGCGGCGCGCATCTGTGGTGTGCCGGCGGAAAAAATTCGCTCGTTCGCGCTCGAAGTGGCGCGCAACAAACCTGCCGCGCTTCTCTTTGGTTGGAATTCGGCGCGCGTCGAAAAAGCGCAACACGTTTGCTTTGCCGAGATTTCACTCGGCGCCATGACCGGCAACATGGGTTTGCCCGGCGCGTCGTGTGGCATCAGTTGTCACAACTCGGCGTCGAATGGTGGTCCTTCGCTCGTGACCCTGGGCTCAGGGGGCGCGCCTGCCGTCGCGAATCCGTTGAGCAAAATTCAACTGTGCAGTAACGAACACTGGGACGCGATTGTGACCGGCAAATACACCGCCAGCAAGGGTCCGAAAAAAGACATCAACATTCAGATGATCTATCACGCTGGCAGTTCCAAGTTGAATCAAACAAACAATGTCAACAAGGGCGTTGCCGCGCATCGCAAAGTTGAATTTGTGGTGACGCATCAGTACGGCTTGAACAGCAATGCCAAGTACTCTGACCTCGTGCTCCCGATCACGACGCCCTGGGAACGCTATTCGAATTTCCAAGCCGGCAATCGTGAGATTGTTGTGTGGGCGAGCCAGATTGTGCAACCGATGTTTGAAACGAAAGACGATATGTGGATCGCGGTCGAGATTGCCAAGCGCATCGGCGTAGACCCGACCAAGGTCAAGCCGCTCTCGGACGCGCAAGAAACATTCAACATCGTGGCGGGCTGTAAAGTGATGAAGATGGACGGTTCGGGTTTGGAGCCGCTCGTCACGATTACGGATAACGATATCAAAGAGATGGGTGTGACCGGCAAAGCGCAACAAGGTCGCATCACGATCAAAGAATTCCGCGAACAAGGTTTTTACGCGATCCCGCGCAAAGCTGGTGACAAGTTGGGTTACGTGCATCTCGATAAATTCCGT
>CAZPIR010000050.1:0-13206 GCA_964586085.1 uncultured Anaerolineaceae bacterium
GATTCGCAATTCGCGCTTGGTCATTGCCGGACATCGCGGTTGGATGTACGAGGACGTGTTTGAAACGGTTGAGCGATTGGGTTTGCAGGATCGCGTGATCTTTCCAAACTTTTTTGCGGATGCTGATTTGCCGGCATTGTACGCAAACGCGACCTTGTTTGTGTACCCGTCGCTCTACGAGGGTTTCGGTTTGCCGGTCGCGGAAGCGATGGCGTGCGGCACGCCGGTCGTTTGCTCGAATGCGTCATCTCTGCCCGAAGTCGCGGGCGATGCCGTGCTGTATTTCGATCCGCGCGATGTGAACGCGATGGTGGATGCGATGCAACGCGCGTTGACGGATGCGCCGTTGCGCGAGCAGATGCGCGCGCGTGGATTCGCGCAGGTCAAACAATTTTCCTGGGACAAAGCGGCGCGCGAACTGCGCGATTATTTAACGAGGTAACCATGCACGATTCTGAATTTTCTTTTTCGCTCAAGGAAATTATTCCTGGGCTGGTAGCGATTGATTTCGTCGCCGCGCTCGCTGGCGTGGCGGCAAGTTGGCTCGTCGGCGGATGGACGCTCGATGCGTTCGCCGAAACGTTGTACCTCAGCGGCTTTGCGGTGATTGTCCTCGGCGCGATTGTGGGCATCGTCGCCGCGCTTCGCGCGCGTGGGCGGGGCAAATCGCCAACCCAGCATCGCGGCAATCGTATCGGCATCATTTGCATCAGCGCGGGCATTTCACTTCTCTGCGTCAGTTTTCTTTTGATCAACTATGTGTGAGTAAAATGGACATCACACTGGTCATCAACATCATCGGCTGGGTTGGCTCGTTCTGCGTGATTTTGGCATACCTGCTTGTCTCGTTCAATCGGCTCAAGGGCGATTCGCTGACGTACCAACTGTTGAATCTTGCGAGTGGAATTTTTCTGCTTGCCAACACGGTGTACCTCGGCGCATACCCATCGAGCGCGGTCAATCTGGTTTGGATTGGCATCGCGATTGCGGCGATCATGCAAATTTTTCGCCGCCGCAAACCATAAACCTCGGAGAAAAAATGCGTGACGCCACGCTGGTCTTTTTGCTCAAAGAAAATCAAATTTTGCTCGGTTACAAGAAACAACGATTTGGCGCGGGCAAGTGGAATGGGTTTGGCGGCAAGATCGAAACGGGCGAATCCATCGCTTGTGCCGCCGCGCGCGAACTGCGCGAAGAATCGAGCGTGATTGTTACGCCGGACGATTTGCAACCGGTCGCGCGCATCGAATTTTTCTTTCCGTTCAATCCCGATTGGGATCAGGTCGTCCACGCGTTCATCGCCACGCGCTGGCAGGGCGAGCCGATTGAATCGGATGAAATGCTGCCGCAATGGTTCTCGACAGACGCAATCCCTTTTGATAAAATGTGGGCAGACGATCAACATTGGCTTCCCCTCGTTTTGCAAGGCAAACGGGTCGCCGCGCAATTTACGTTTGACGCGGACAACGAAACGATCACACAAGGTCAAGTGAACCAGGTCGGATAACGGAGCAACCATGACGCTTCTCGGTGAATCTCTCACGCGAATTGATGCGCGCGCCAAAGTGACCGGCGACGCGCTCTATCCCGGCGATGTAAATCTGCCGGGACAACTGTGGATGAAAGTGTTGTTCGCGCGCCGACCACATGCGCGCATCAAACGACTCGACACAACCAAGGCGCAAGCCGCGCCCGGCGTCGTGCATATTTTTACGTGGCGCGATGTGCCGGTGAACGAGTTTGGACTCGGCGTCAAAGACGCGCAGGTGCTCGTCGAAAACGAGGTGCGCTGGGTCGGCGAAAAAATTGCGCTCGTCGTCGCGGAGACGGAAAAGCAAGCCGAGCGCGCGCGCGATCTCATCGAGGTCGAGTACGATGATTTGCCGCCGACGATTGATCCGCACGCGGCGATGCAACCGGGCGCGACCCAGGTTCACCCGGCGTATCCTGGAAATGTCATCAAGCACATTCCGATTCGCAAGGGCGATGTGGCGCAAGGTTTCGCGCAAGCCGATGTGATTATCGAGGGCGAGTATCGCACGCCCGCGCAAGAGCACGCTTACTTGCAACCCGAAGCCGGCGTCGCGTACACGGATGAGCAAGGTCGCGTGACGGTGGTCGTCGGCGGACAGTGGACGCAGGAAGACCAGGAGCAAATCGCGCACGCGCTCGCTCTGCCACTCGACAAAGTGCGCGTGATTTATCCGGCGACTGGCGGCGCGTTCGGTGGACGCGAGGACATGAGCGTGCAAATCATTCTCGCGCTCGCGGCGATCAAATTGCAACGCCCGGTGAAAATTATTTGGTCGCGCGAAGAAAGCATCATCGGTCATCACAAACGCCATCCGATGTGGCTCAAATCCAAATGGGGCGCGACGCGCGATGGAAAAATTGTTGCGGCAGAAGTGGAAATCATCGCCGATGCCGGACCGTACATGTACACCTCGCCGAAAGTTTTGGGCAATGCCGCGTTCGGCGCGGTTGGTCCGTACGACGTGCCGCACGTCAAGGTGGACGCGTACGCGATCACGACGAACAACATTGTCTCCGGCGCGTTTCGCGGATTCGGCGGACCGCAGGCGCATTTCCAAGCCGAGACGCAAATGAACAAGCTCGCGGAAAAACTGGGCATGGACCCGGTCGAAATTCGTTTGAAAAACGTGTTGCGCGAAGGTTCATTGCTCTCGACGCAAACGCCGTTGCCCGGTGGAAATGTGAGTCTTGCTCAGGTCGTTGACAAGTGTGCGACGGAATTCGGATGGAACAAGTCGCCAGTCGCCAGTCAACAGTCAACAGTAAAACGCGGTTACGGCTTCGCCGCCGCGCTCAAGAACATTGGCTTTTCGTTCGGCTATCAAGAAAACGCGTGGGCAAAAGTTGAGATTCACGGCAACGCCGAAATTGATAAAGTGATTGTGTATCACGGGGCGGCTGAGGTCGGGCAGGGCACGCACACCGCGCTCGCGCAAATGGTCGCGAGTGCCATCGGTGTGCCGCTCGCAAAAATCGAATTGCGTATGTCCGACACGGCGACGAGCGAAAGCGCGGGCAGTGTGTCCGCGTCGCGCATGACGTACATGGGCGGCAATGCAATCAAGGGCGCGGCTGAACGCGCGTTGAAAAAATGGAACGACGAAGAGCGCCCCGCGATTGCCGATTACAAATATCTCGCGCCGCAAACGACAAACTATGATCCGGTGGATGGCAAATCGAAACCAAACGTCGCGTACGGTTACGTCGCGCAAGCCGTCGAGGTTGAGGTGGACACGGCGACCGGGCAAGTGCGGCTCGTGCGCGTGACGTGCGCGGACGATGTGGGTAAGGCGATCAATCCCAGGTTGGTGCAGGGACAAATCGAAGGCGCGGTGATTCAGGCGCAGGGCTGGACGATTCAGGAGAATTTCCAATCGCGCAACGGCAACGTGCTCACGTCCACGCTTTCGACGTATCTCATCCCAGGAATTCTCGATGTGCCGGAGCAAGTGGATTCGGTGATTATGGAATATCCGGACAGCGATGGACCCTGGGGCGCGCGCGGCATGGCAGAGATGCCCTTCATTCCGCTCGCGCCAGCCATCATCGCCGCGGTGCACGATGCGACCGGCGTGTGGTTCGACGAATTTCCGTTAACGCCCTGGCGGGTGCTCGCCGGTTTGAAAAAGAAAGGAGCCAATTTTTGGCAAGTTTGGCTCATTGAACGATTGGGCATTAAATTATGATCATCACACGAGAATTGCACGTCAAATCGCGCGGCGCGTCCGACGTGATTGATATTACTGATGCAGTGGCGCGCGCAGTACAAGAATCGAAAATTGTTGCCGGCATCGTCACGATTTTTTGCCCGGGTTCGACCGGTGGTTTGACGACGATTGAATTTGAGGACGGCGTGATTCACGATTTGCAACAGGTGCTCGACGAGATCACACCGCCGAATCGCGCGTACCGCCATCACTTGCGTTGGCACGACGATAACGGGCATTCGCACGTGCGCGCCGCGCTCATCGGACCCTCGCTCACCGTGCCGATTGTCGGCGGAGCATTGACGCTCGGCACGTGGCAACAAATTGTGTTCTGCGATTTCGACACGAGTCCACGTGCGCGCACGCTCGTCGTCCAAATGATGGGCGAAACGGGCTGACGCACACCACTTTGCGGCAAACTCAAACTGTGCTATACTTTGCCCACCTTGCTATGATGAACGCGTACTGGGTTTTCAATTCGGCGCTCGTAAAGGTGGGCGCATCCTCCCCGCGACTGGGAGATGCACGATGACGTGGACACGCTTGGACTCGCGCGATTTGCGCCCCCTCTTGGCGCGCCTGCGTCGTATTCTGCCATTGGCAGTTTTTGCTGTCGTTGCCGCGTACCAGGTTCTTAGTTATTTCCTCATTCGCAGTGTCTCCGATTTACTCGACCTCTTGGCGGACGTAATCGCGTTTGGCATTGTTGGTCCCGTCGTCATTTGGTTTACGCTCCGCTGGATTTCCGACCAGGTTGAATTGCGCGAACGCGCCCTCGCCGAAAAAGATGCGGTCGAGCAAGACCGCCAACACGCGCTGGAAGCCGCGCGCGAGCAGGAGCGTTTGCTTGCCGCCGTATGTTCCAACTCGGCGGATGCGATCATTACGCTCAACCGCGAGGGCATCATCAAAACCTGGAATCGCGGCGCGGAGATGATTTTCGGTTATACGATCACCGACGTGCTCGGCAAACATTTTTCCATCCTCTTGCCCAAAGATGTAATCGCGCGCGGCGAAGTGACCTGGCTCGATCAGCAAATTGAACAGCGTGGTTTTGTGCGTAATCATCAGACCGAGCGGATGACCAAGGACGGTCATCGCGTGACCGTCGAACTGACGCGCACGGCATTGTACAACGAGCGCGGCGAAGTTGTCGGTTTTTCTGCGATCATTCGCGACACGACGACGCGCGTGCAAACCGAACACGCCATTCAAAAACTCAACCTGGAATTGGAAACCAAAGTCGCCGAGCGCACCTCGCAACTCGCCAAAGCGACCGACGAACTGCGCCACCGCAATCGTGAACTCGAAGAGGCGAACGTCAAGCTTAAAGAATTGGATCAACTCAAATCCGACTTTGTTTCGATGGTGTCGCACGAACTGCGCGCGCCGCTCACCAACATCAACGGCTCGCTCGAACTCTTGCTCGAAAACGATTCGCCGGGATATGATCGCGGACAACGCGACATGTTGCAAATTGTCCGCGAGCAGAGTATGCGGCTCACCCGGCTCGTGCAGGGCATCTTGAATGTCAGCCGCATCGAAGCCGGGCAACTTGTGCTTCAGCCGCAAGCGTTCGACATCCTGGCGTTGATTGAGCGCGTCATCAATGCCTGGGAGACGCGCGGCGCGTCGAATCCGATTGTGCGCCCGCGCGCGCGTAACCTGCCCTCGGTCTGGGCAGACCGTGACCGTGTGGAAGAAGTGTTGTTCAATCTGATTGACAACGCGATCAAGTACTCGTCGGACACCATGCCGATCACGCTCGGCGTCGAATCGAATGGCGAAGTGGCGGTGATCTCGGTGGCAGATCGCGGCATTGGGATTCCTGAAGAAGAAGTTAGTAAAATTTTTGAAAAATTCCATCGCGTGGATCGTAGTGATTCGATGGAAAAATACGGACACGGTTTGGGCTTGTTCATCTGTCGCAGTCTGGTCGAAGCGCAGGGCGGACAAATCTGGGTCGAGAGCACACTCGGCGAGGGTTCAGTGTTTCGCTTTTCGCTTCCGCTCGCCGGGCGCGCGGATGCGTCGCGCGCAGATGTCATGGGCAGACAAACCACCGGAGGACGGAAATGAGCAAGGGGCGCGTTTTGATTGTAGACGACGACCGCACGCTGGTGCGTTTGATGCGCGAGGCGTTGTCGAAATCAGAATTCGAAATCATTACGGCGTTCAACGGCATAGATGCTCTGCAAGAATTGTATGCCAAGCAACCCGATTTGGTTTTGCTCGATGTGATGATGCCGCGCATGGATGGTTGGGAAACGGCGACGCGTATTCGGCAGGTGAGCAAAGTGCCAATCATTATGCTCACGGCGAAAGATGAAGAGAGCGACAAGCTCAAGGGCTTTGCCGCCGGCGTGGATGATTACGTGACCAAGCCATTCAGTTTCGCGGAGATGGTTGCGCGGGTTCAAGCCGTGCTCAATCGCGCGCGCATGACGCCGGTCGAGCACAAGCCGAAACGCTATTCGAGCGGTAATCTCGTGATTGACACGGATGCGCGGCGCGTCATCAAAGATGGCAAAGTCATCGAACTCACGCCGACGGAATATCGTCTGCTAGTGACACTTGCCGAGAATGCCGGCCGAGTTTTGTCGCATGAGCAACTATTGAACAAGGTTTGGGGTTATGAGTATGGGGAGGATACCGGTTACGTTAAACGGTACATTTGGTATCTACGCCGCAAAGTTGAGAATGACCCCCGCAAGCCGGAACACATTCTCACCGAACGCGGTTTTGGTTATCTGTTTCAGGGTGATTAGGTCTGGAAGTTGGAGGTTGGCATAGCAGGACTTGTCCAACTATATTCTCCAACCGCCAACCTCTAATTTCTGATTTTCAATTCAACGAGGTAATGATGGGCCAAGTACTTAGTCTGCCAATGAGTTTGACCGAATGCAAGTGGTTCGAACCGCGCAGTGTCGCGGTGTTGAACGAGCCGGCGCCGGGTGACCGGGTGCAAGGTGAATTGATGCCCAAACTGCTCGCGGCGTTTGGCGAACAAGGACACAACGTGGTCGAGCAATCGTCGGGCAAAGTGAATTTGATGCTCGCGCTGTTTGAGATTCCGGACGATGAGCGTCCCTTGACCGAACGTATTCCCGAACGTCCTCTGCCGTTGTCGCTGACCTTGATGCGCGAATATGGTTTGCCCAAGCGTCCCGATAATCTCATCACGCTGGTAACGATTCGCGAACGGATGACCTCGTTCTCGCACGCCGAAGCGATTGACATTGCGCGCACGGCGGCGGCGCGCATCTGCTCGCCGAAAATTGTTTTCCTCAGCGGCAATCGCGCGACCGGCGAATTGTACGAAGCGACGTACTGCACGCTTGAAGGCGGGCATCCCACTGACACGACGGACATTGTGAACAAATTGCGCGACCGTTTGGTGAGTGCGGCGTGCGCGCACGATGTTGGTGGCGACTATCGCATCATTGAAAACGGCATTTCGCGCGCGGTGTGGGAAAAGACGCGCACGCCCGAAGCGTTGATCGAAGCCGGGCATCGCATGGCGACGTTGCGTTTACTGCCCGCGCCGAAAATGGTCAGCGATTACGTCACGCCGGAAACGGCGCGCATTTACAATCGCTACCTGGGGATGAAAGGTTTCAGCGAAGGCATGTTGTTCGCGTTCGACCCGGAAACCGGAACGTTGATGGTTACGGCGTCCGGCAGTTGGGACGTGGACAAGCGCGCGCTCAAACGTGAAGAGGTTGTGGCGATTGGCGGCATGAAAGATGGCAAGGTCGAAGTGTGGGCGGCGGAAGGCGTCAAGCCCAAAGGTCCTTCGGTCGAAGCGCTCGAAATGTACACGCTCGTGCAGAGCGTGCCCAAGGTGCGCGTTAGTCAGGGCGCGGATGGCGAATGGCGTTACGATCCGAACGGTCCGGTTGTCGTGCCGATCATTCGGGGTGGCATTCACGTGCATGTCGGCACGGAACAAATCAACCAGGAATTTGTCGAAGATATTCCGATGAATCGCCGCGATTTCCCGTACGGGTTTGGATGCGGCACGGACTTGATGAAAGAACTCGCGCAAGATTCTGCGCGTCGCTCGAGTGCTATCATGGACATCAACTATCCACGCCGGTATGCGCGCTGGCAAATGTTGTATCACGGCGACACGGTCGTCGAGTTGTGGAAGCCCTCCACGAGCGGCATGGCATTGCAAGGTCTGCTCGATATGTACGACCCTGCCTCGGTTGGCGCGATTCAATACAATCCCGATCACATTCACCAACCGCATTAATTTTGTAGAGACGTTGCACTGTAATGTCTCTGCCGTGTCGTAAATCGAATCGAAATTTGCTTTAAAAGAAACCCCCGTTGTCTCGCTGACAACGGGGGTTTCTTTTGTCACCATGCAACGCCCAACTGTTTCAATTCAGTTTGCATTTGCTCAGGCGATTGATAATGAATCGTCTGAAAACCGAGCGCGCGCGCGGCGCGAATGTTTTTCTCCGAGTCGTCAATGAACACGCATTGCTCGGCGGGCTTGCCAATTTTTTCCAACAACAAGTGATAGATGCGCGGGTTGGGCTTGATCATTTTGACTTGCCCCGAAATCACCATGCCGTCCAATAAATCCAGGAACGTGTAACGATGGTGCACGAGTTGAAATTTTTCGTACGACCAGTTGCTCAAACCGTACAGCGGATACCCGGCTTGTTTGAGCGCGCGCAGGACATTGACAGTCGGTTCGATAAAACCCGTGACTGATTTTTCCCACTGTTCATCGTACGCGCGAATCAAATCGGCATAGTGCGGAAATTGCTGACTCAGTTCGGCGACGCCCTCGGCGAACGGACGTCCGCGATCCATCTCCAAATTCCATTCGTCGAATCCAATCTCGTCCAGAAACCGGTCAATCGCTTGATCGTCGCCGTTGAACAGCGGACGATAAACATGATACGGATTCCAATCTACGAGCACCCCGCCGAAATCGAAAATGATGGCGGGGCGATGATTGTTATAGTCGGTCATAAAACGTGCGAACACAATCCTTTCTGAAATATTTATTTGGCGGAACGGGCAGTTTGCCCAGCGGTATCCAGTTCTGTGACCAGCTCACGCACTTGGCGTTCGATTTTGGAGAGCGCATCTTCGGCGGACACTCGGTCCAGGTCGGACACGTGCCAGTACTCGATGCGATTCGCCCAGGTCGGAAATTGTTTTTCCATCATGGGCAAATGTTCGTGCTGGTTCAATGCAATGATGCGATGCGACTGCGCCAATTCGTTTTCTTGCAAAGCGCGTGGCATGCGTGCGTGATTCGTCGGCGCGATTCCGCGCGCCGCTAGTCCGCGCAGAGTGTACGACGAGATCGAACCAAGGTTGCCTTGTCCAATCGCCAACCCGCACGAATCCGCGACCCAATCCAATCCTCGCTCTTGCGCCAATGCGTTGAACACAATTTCGGCAAAGCGGCTGCGATAATAATTTCCGGTGCAGAGGAATAAAACTTGCTTGGGCATACGATTTACAACGCTTGCTCTGCGCGTTCGCCGAGGAAACGATACATCAACACGAGCGGCACAAAGGTCGAGATCGTCAAAATCACCGCGAGCGCGGAAGCGGTGCCGAATTCGTTCGTGATGACGTTGCTAAAAATCTTGACGGTCATCGTCGCAAACGGACCATAGTATAGCAAAATTGTCGAACTCAATTCGCTGATCGTCGTGACCCAGGTCATGATACCGCCACCGATCACGGCGGGAACCATCAACGGCATGACGACGCGCAAGAACGTTCGCAATGGCGGCACACCCAGGTTGATGGACGCCTCTTCGATGGTCGAGTCAATTTGCTGGAGCATCGCCACGCACGCGCGCACGGCGTACGGCAAACGGCGAATCACGTACGAGACGACGAGAATGATCCAGGTGCCCGTCAACAAAAAGGGCGGCTGATTGAACACGATGATAAAGCCCACCGCGAGAACGGTCCCAGGGATCGCGTTCGGCAAGGCGACGAGCGAATCGAGCACGCCGCGAAAACGGGTCTTGCCACGCACGAGCACGTACGCGATCAACACCGCGAGCAAAATATCAATCAGCGCGGACATGGTGGCCAGCCAGAAGCTGTTCATGATCGCTTCGGGGATGCTATACAAAACGCGCTCGTAATTGTCCCAGCCAAAATTCGTCGTGAGCAGTGAGCCGCGACCAATCGAGAACGACGAGAAAAAGATGATGACCATCGGCAGGAGCGAGACGAAAAGCACAAAGTACGTAAAGCCGATCATCAACGCGCCAGCGAGACCCTCGGGCTTGCGCGTTTCGAGCGGGCGCACGCACTGCGCGTTGTAGCTTGATTTGAACGCGACATATCGTTGCAATGCCAGTGCGAACAAACAAATCGCGATCAAGATGACGCTCATCGCGCTCGCCATCGTCGCATTGCCGCCCATCTCGTTGATAAACTCGCCGTAGATATGCGTGGGCAAAACGCGGAAGCGTTCGCCGATAATCATCGGCGTGCCAAAATCGGCGACGATGGTCATGAACGACAAGAGCACGCCCGCCGTGATGGACGGAAGCAAAATCGGAAAGATCACGGTGAGCAGTGTTTTGATTTCGCCCGATCCCAGGTTACGCGCGGCGTCTTCGATGGATTGGTCAATCGAACGAATCGCGGACGAGACGATGAGAAAAACAAACGGATAGTGCGTGATCGTAAAGACAAAGCCCAAGCCAACCGGACCATAGATCGAAGGGACTTGGACGCCAAAATTTTCCAGAAAACGATTGAGCAAGCCGGCGCGTCCCAGCATCACGACCCAGGCATACGCGCCGATGAACGGCGGCGAGAGCAAGGTGAGCACGACTGCCGCGCGGATGAGCGAGCGATTGGGAATCGAGTAGCGCGTGACGATGTACGCGAGCGGCACGCCGATCAACATTGAAGCAAACGTTGCCGGAATCGAAACGAGCAGACTGTTCGTCAAACTGTTTGAATAGTACGGTTGCGAAAAGAATTTGCGATACCCTTCGAGCAAATCGCCGGTCTTGGACGTGAGACTTGCGCCAAAGACCGCAAGCAAAGGATAAACGAGGAAAAACAATAACAGCGCGAACGCGCCGAGCGTGACAAAATTCCAAAAATTGAGATTCTGCCACAAGCGCGAAATCCTGGGACGCGAAACGGGGATTGCCTTAGCCGCCACGTGCGCCTCCTTCAAAAACAAGCACGCGCGTCGGGTCGCACGCAAGTTGCACGCGTTCACCAATTTGCCGGATCGCCACCTGGTCTGGGTTGTGATCCTGGACGAGCATGACGCGTCCGCTGTCCAAACGAATATGATAGCGCACCATCGCGCCGCCGTACGACGCGTCCACAATTTGACCGGCGAGGCAATTCATCGTTTCGTTGTGTGCGCTCGGATTGGCGAACGTGAGCGATTCAGGTCGAATCGCGAGCGAGTATTGTTCGCCGCGCGGCGCGTCGAGCATAATCGCTTGCCACTGGGTGCTGTTGCCCACATCGAACGTGGCGCGCTTGGCGGTTGCATCATAATTGACGAGTTTCGCTTCGAGCAAATTGGTCGAGCCGACGAAATCGGCGACGAATTGATTAGCGGGCGTCACGTACACTTGCGCCGGTTTGCCAATCTGTTGCACTTGCCCCGCATCCATCACCGCGATGCGATCTGAAATTGCGAGCGCTTCTTCTTGATCGTGCGTCACGTAAATCGTCGTGATGCCGACCTTGCGTTGCATCGCGCGAATGTCACCGCGCATCGCCACGCGCAGTTTTGCGTCGAGGTTCGAGAGCGGCTCGTCCATTAACAACACACGCGGCTCGATCACCATCGCACGCGCGAGGACGACGCGTTGTTGCTGTCCGCCGGACAATTCGCGCGGCATCCGTTTTTCCAATCCTTCGAGGCGCACGAGTTTGACCACATTTGTAACCTTGCTCTCAATCTCACTGCGTGAGAATTTGCGATTGCGCAAACCGTACGCGACATTGTCAAAGACGTTGAGGTGCGGAAAGATGGCGTAATTCTGAAACACCATACCGGTGTTGCGTTTATGCGCGGGCATCGCGTCAATGCACTCGCCATCAAAATAAATCGCGCCCGCATCCTGGGTTAAGAATCCGGCAATTGTGCGGAGCAAGGTCGTTTTGCCGCAACCGCTGGGACCGAGCAATGTAAAAAATTCGCCCTGCTCGATAACCAGGTTCACGCCCTTGAGCACGGCGACGTTGCCATATCGTTTTTGCACGTTCTCGATTTTAACCTGGGTCATTGCATCTCCAAATGCGTCAGTTTGTCTTGTAGTCAAGTGGTCTTGTAGTCGGTTCGCCTTTCGACTATCCGACTACAAGACTATTCGACTATTGGACTAACTTATTTGTTGTACTTGACCATCAACTCTTGGTACTTTTTCAAATTGGCATCGCGATTGTCCGCGGCCCATTTCAAATCGTACTCGACATTCTTGATGTCTTTGGCTTGCGGCACGCCTTCGGGTAGAGGCACATCACCACGCACGGCGCGGCGACCGTAGAACTTCAGGATCAACGCTTTTTGGAAATCGGCGGAGACCGAGAAACCGAGGAAGGCTTTGGCGGCGTTCGGGTGTTGCGCGCCCTTGATCAACGCGGCAACGTCAAAGAGGACGCCCGTGCCATCGCTGGGGTACACAACGCCCGCGGTTGCGCCGGTGCCGGCGGAGTAGATGTACGCGCCTTGTTCAAACGCGAGACCGAGCGCATTTTCGCCAGTGCCGACTTGGAGATAAACCGTGCCCGAGCTGGGAACGATCACGAGATTCTGGATCAGTTTTTCTTCGAATTCCCAACCTTTTTCCTTGTTCGCGAGCAAACGCGTCACCAGCGATTGGTACGACGAGGACGATTTCGATGGGTCGGCGTTCACGACCTTGCCTTTCCATTTTGGATCGAGCAGGTCAGCCCATTTCTTGGGCACGTCGGCGGTGGGCACGAGTTTCTTGTTGTACATGATCGTCGCGCTCGCAATGCCGGTGCACGGCACGAGCAAGTTCGTCTTGTCCTGCGCTTCGGGCAAGAGCTTGTCATAGTCCTTTAATTTGTAGGGCTCGAACAAATCAGGCATCGCACCGATGGTGTCCGGACCCACGCTCCACAGCACATCGCCGAGTGGACGCGCTTTTTCCGCGTTGATGCGTTGCAGTAACACACCCGAACCACCGGTCACAACCGAAACCTTGATGCCACTGGCTTTTTGGAATTCAGCCGCGGCAAAATCCACCATCGCTTGGTCGGCGGCAGAGTACAGCGTCAATTCTTTTTCCAACACGACCGGCACATCAGTCGGTTTGGGCGCGGCAGTCGGCGGAACAGCCGTCGGCTTGGGCGCGTCGGTTGGCTTGGGTGCGTCGGTTGGTTTCGGCGCATCGGTCGGTTTGGGCGCGGCGGTGGGTTGCACCGGCGCCTTGGTTGGTTCAGGCGCTTTGGTCGGCGGAACCGG
>CAZPIR010000051.1:0-11685 GCA_964586085.1 uncultured Anaerolineaceae bacterium
ATGGGCTTGTTTCCGCCGACCGAATCACACATTGCGCAATGGCTCGCACTGGGCAAGCCGGTGTATCTTGCCGGCGCATTGCTCGAATGGGCGCCGGGACTCGCGGACACCTATCAACTCACGCCCTGGGGCGAATTAGTGCGCGTCACCGCCAATCGTTACGCGCAGGACTCGCCGCTCGCGCAATCGGCGAACTGAGTCTTGCGCGATGAACGACCGCGCTTGCGCTTGCTCGGCTACGATGTGGCAACCGCGCGCGCGCGCGCGCCGGCGAATCGTTCGAGGTCGCCGTGTTTTGGGAAACACTGACCGACTTGCCGCTCGAAAATTTTGTGGTGTATCTTGTGCTCGCTGATGCTGAAGAGGATCGCGCTAAACAAGGTTATCCGCTTGTCGTGAGTTGGGTGCCCGGCAATCGCTTGCGCGCGAATCAACGCGCATTGAGCGTGATGCGTTATCGTGTGTCGCCGAACACCGCGCCCGGCGCGCATCCGTTGCGCTTGTTTGTGTACGCGATCCAGCCTGCCCGCGATCTTGAAATCGTCACTGCGCACGACTCGTCCACGCGCATCGAAATCGGCACGGTCATCGTCGAACCGTGAGCCAGGTTGGGGATTCGATTTTCTTTTGCCGCAATGTTGCTTTGTGGTATAATCTTGCCGCGATGGTACGCCGTGTTCCGCGTTCTCCGGCGTGGCGATCAATCAAAAGGAGCGTTGCATGAATTTGACTCATTGGGTTGTGCGGCTGATGCTGGGATGTGTGTTGGTGTTGACCGCACTTGCCTGTCAGTCTGCCGATATCTTTGTCGCCCAACTCAAACCGACTGCTACCCCGACGCGTACTGTGCGTCCGACTTTTACGCCAATTCCACCGACGGCGACGCCGGTGCCACCCACTGCCGTTCCCCCAACGGCAGTCCCGACCGCGACGCGCACACCCACGCGTCGCCCACCTACCCCGCGCCCGCCGACGGCGGTCCCGCCACCACCTGTTGTTGCCGCGCCACAACCCACCGCCGTGCCGGTGTCCAGGATGGAATATGCCGCCAACCCGGCGACGTGTGTGCACTCGGGCGGGCAGTACATCAAGGGGAAAATTTACGATAGCAGTGACCCGGGTGCGAATGGGGTCGCTGGGTTCAAGGTCGCACTTGGCGGCGGCGGCGGATCTGACCCCTGGATTGTCATCAATAATTTTGATGACGGCGTCTACTCGTTCACCCTGGCAGGCGATGCCGGTCCTTACAAACCGGCGGGCACGTACTATGTTTGGGTTATGAATCAGAGTGGTACGCGCGTCTCCGATGTGGGCGGTCCGATCAATATCAACCCGGTGGGACCCGATGCCGCCGGCACGTGCTGGGCTGGCTCGGTTGATTTTTGGCGACGCTAGTCTCTGGTCGAGACGTTGCCTGTAATGTCTCGACCCAGGAGTCTCAACGATGAGTGCTCCAGTACAACATCATCCCTTTGTGCAACTCGCGCGCGCGGCGATTGAAGCGTACATCCGTGAACGGAAAACGCTCGCGCCGCCGCGCGACCTCGCGCCCGAAATGCAAACGCCAGCGGGCGCGTTCGTTTCTCTGCATCAACCGAATGGCGACCTGCGCGGTTGCATCGGTACGATTCAACCGCAATGCGATTCGCTCGCGCAAGAAATTATTGCGAATGCAATCAGCGCGGCGACCCGTGATCCGCGCTTTCCACCGTTGACAACCTGGGAACTCGACGGGTTGGATATTTCGGTGGACGTGTTGACCGAACCGGTGTTGATCGAATCCATCCGCGACCAAGACCCCAAGCGACATGGCTTGATCGTGCAATCGAAACGCACACCCTGGAAGCGCGGTTTGCTTTTGCCCGACCTGGATGAGATTGATACGGCAGAGCAACAGTTGTATTACACGCGCGTGCACAAGGCGAACATTACCGATCCCAAAGAGCCGGTCGAATTGTACCGGTTCGAGGTCAAGCGATACCATTAGCCGATTTAGCCTGCGCGATGCGTGGACTGAATTTCAGAGGTGTGCGTGAACGATTTCTTGCCGAGGCGATGGTGGATCGGGTTAGGCATCCTGGCATGGCTGATCCTGCTGAGTTGCCAATCGTTTGATTTGACCGCGCAAGCCCAACCAACCGTCACCGAGACGCGCCCGCGTCCGACGTTTACGCGCGTTTTGCCAACGATGGTGCCAACTCCGGTACCCACGACTCGTCCCCCAACTCGACCGCCCGCACCGCGTGCGACCACGCGCCCGCCCACGGCGCGTCCGGTACCCACGCGCACGCCGACGCCGGCTCCACCCACCGCCATCATTCCGACTGCCACGCCTGACCCAGACGCCGGCTATTTTTATCGCGTCAGCAAAGTCAGTTGCGTCGCTTCCGACAACACGCGCATCGAAGGCACGATCACCGACAACAAGATGGCGCAAAATGGGGTGATGGTGCGCGTGTCGGGTTCGCCGTTCGGACCCAAGGCGATGGAGGATGCGATCACCGGTCTCAACCCAGCCGACAACCGGCGCAACGACCCGGCGTTCGTCGGCAAGTATCGTCTGGGTTTGGCAGAGGGCACGCGCATCGAAGGTAACTGGTTTGTGTTTGCCGTTAACGCGGCGGGTGAGCCGCTGTCGCGCAATGTGAATGTGCAGACGAGCAGTGCTGGTTGCAACACGGCGACGAATGATTTTGCGCGCTAGAGCGAATTTTTTTCTGACCGATTGCCCAGCCACCCAGGTTGATTGCAGACCCAGGTGGCTGGGTTTTTATTCGGTGAAACTTGTTGACTTGTGTTGCGTAGTAAAGAGTGCCGCCAAAGACTAGTACCCCGGTCCCAAGCAAAACATTTACAACGGTTTTACATTCACGCCATAAACGCATTACTGCCTTTTGGGAGAATGCAATCATTCCATCGTATTCAAAAAGGCAGGTCAACAATGAACCCACCAACAACTCAACCGAACGTGACTGTCAATGCGGTTCGTACCATTCCCGCCATTTGGTCGTTTCCGCGCGCAATGACCTGGGATTAGGCATACGCTGTCGCCGACAAACGTGATTTGCGCCTCGATCTTTTGCGCGGGTTTGCGGTGTTTGCGATGGTGGTGGATCACCTGGGTGGTTCATCCTGGTTGTATTTTGTGACTGGCGGCAATACGTTTTTTGTTTCGGCGGCAGAGGCGTTTGTGTTCTTGTCGGGGCTGGTCGTCGGCATGATTTATGGTGGCATCGCGTTGAAAGAAGGGTTGCGCGTCGCGCAGATCAAAGCATTGCAACGCGCGTTCACGCTCTACAAATTGTCGGTTGTGCTCACGCTGGCGTTTGCGGCGATTACCTTGCTCTTTGGCTTGCCCTGGGCGAGCACGGTGCAGATCGGCAGTCCGCTCGAATTTGTGTTCAACGTGTTGACGTTGCGCCAGACAATGTACTTGACCGATGTGATGCTGATGTACACGGTGTTGATGGTCGGCGCGGTGGCCGGTTTGTGGTTTCTCGTCACACGACGCGCGTGGCTGTTGCTCGCCTTGTCGGTTGCTGGATGGCTTGGGTTCCAAAGCGCGACAGTGCAAATCAACGCGGCGTGGTACATTGCCGGCAACACGACGTTCAACATCGCGGCATGGCAACTGTTGTTCTTTGTTGCGATGGCGGTGGGTTTTCATCGTCAAACACTTGGCAAGAAATTGAGCGGACTGCCGCGTTTGTCCTATCTGCTTTTCACTGGTTTGGCGCTGGTATGGTTGATGCAGTTGCACGCGACAAACGGCGCGTATCTCGTGCGGATGTTTCCTGGTTTCGACGCGGAAAATTTGATGCGCGAATTTTTTCTCAAGAGTGCGCTCGCGCCCGGTCGCTTGCTTGCCAGTTTCTTTGTCTTCCAATTCGCGTACTTGATTGTGACGATGCTGTGGAAACCAATCGCCGCCACGTTCGGTTGGTTACTCGTGCCGCTCGGACAAAATTCGCTGTACGGGTACACGATGCATGTTGCGGTGATTGGCTTGTTCTACATCGTTCTGCCGTACTTGCCGAGCAGTGTCCCCACCATCGCAACCTTGAACACGAGTTTGCAACTGCTCGCCGTGTTGGCGATTTGGGCGATGGTGCAACGCCGGTTTTTGTTCCAAGTCGTTCCGCGTTAAGATTGCGCCGGTTTAACGTCGAGATTCTCGCGTCGCCGGATGGCATTCGGCGACGTTTTTTATGTGATTTTTATACTTGTGCGGGTTTTTCTCAGATTTATTTAACCTCCGGTTTGTATATTGAGCCTACTTCTGAAGCACGTCAGTCTTCTGACGCTGGGGGATAACTGTGGAAGCAAATTCTCGAAAATCGCCGATGATGGCTGTTGCCGCTGTTGCCGCGCCCGCGATTGTGAATGTGTGGCAACGGGTTATTACCGTACCCGCTGATTGGGCATACGTGGCGGTTGGCAAGCGTGATTTGCGGCTCGATGCATTGCGCGGCTTTGCCGTGTTTGCGATGGTCGTCAATCACATGGGCGGCGCGTCATGGTTGTATCCCCTGACTGGCGCAAATCGTTTTTGGATTTCTGCCGCCGAAGCGTTCGTCGTGCTCTCTGGCTTGATTGTCGGCATGGTCTATGGCGGAATGGCGTTGAAAGAAGGCTTGCGCGTTGCTCAGATCAAGGCATTGAAGCGCGCGTTCACGCTCTACAAATTGACGGTAGTCCTCACCCTCCTCTCGACGGCTGTTGCGGTCGCGTTGCATTTCGAATGGGCGCAAGACCTCCCGCTTGATAATCCGCTTGAATTCATCGTCAATGTGCTTACTCTGCATCAGGTCGTATACCTGACCGACATTCCGTTGATGTACACGCTGTTCTTGTTTCTCACGCCGATTGGTTTGTGGTTGCTCGTGCGCGGGCGCACGGTGTGGCTTGTCGTTTTGTCCGGCGCGCTTTGGGCGACGGTGTATGCGACACGAACTTATTTGCCCTGGACGGTGAACGGGGGTTGGTCGTTCAACCTGGGCGCGTGGCAATTTCTCTTTTTCCTCGCGATGGCGATTGGTTATCACTGGGACACGCTCAAGAACAAGGTGAGCCGCATTCCGCGCGCGCCATATTTCGTGCTCGCGTCGTTGTTGGTGATGTGGTTCATCCAGTTTTACAATGCGGATGTGACATTCGTGAATGCGTATCTGCCGGGCTGGGACATTAACACGATTTTGTTCGAGTTGTTCCGCAAAAGTGTGGTGGGACCTGGACGTTTGCTGGCGACGGTGTTGTTCTTCCAATTCGCCTACCTGTTGTTGACAGTGTTGTGGAAACCCTTGTCGTCAATGTTAGGTTGGTTACTCGTGCCGCTCGGACAAAATTCGCTGTACGGGTACACGATGCACGTGGTGTTGATCGGTGTGGTTACGGCATTTGTGCCGCTCGTGGGCAAAGACTGGACTCAGGTCGAAGCATTGAACACGGCGTTGCAGTTGATGACGATCCTCGCGATCTGGGCGATGGTGCGAAGCAAATTTTTATTCCGCATCGTGCCACGATAGAATTTAGCCATGTAGTTTCACCGCTCCTTGCCGAACTTGGCAAGGGGTGGTTTTTTGTTTGATGCTCGGCATATATGTAGACACCGCTCGCGATTGCCAAGTCAGGAAGATCAAGAATTGTAGGAGTAAACACAATGGATAATCCACTCGATAAAGTATTACGCCTCAAGCGGGCAAATCCTGCGCGCCCGTTCGATTCAAAGCAAGGACGACTTCCGCCCGGTCAATACCTCACCGATAAATTCCCGATTCTGCATTACGGAAGCACACCGCGTTTCGATCCGCAGACCTGGGATTTCAAAATCTTGGGATTGGTCGAAAATCCGATTCGACTGACCTGGGAAGAATTTCTGAAACTGCCGACCGAACGAGCCGTCACCGACATCCATTGTGTCACGCGCTGGAGCAAATTCGATACGACCTGGGAGGGTGTGTCCTGGTCGTGGGTGATGGAGACCGTCAAGCCGAAACCCGAAGCCAAATTCATCATGGCGCATTGCGAACAAGGTTTCACGGCGAATGTGTCGCTCGAAGAAATGGCAAAAGAAAACGTCATGCTCGCGTACAAGTACGACGACAAACCACTCGAACCCGATCACGGTTATCCGTTGCGCTTGTTTGTGCCACAGTTGTACTTTTGGAAATCGGCGAAATGGTTGCGCGGCATCGAGTTTATGGCGCACGACCGCGCGGGATTCTGGGAGGGGTATGGGTATCACATGCGCGGTGATCCGTGGACTGAAGAAAGATTTTCGTAAGGAGACACGGGTGAGTTGATGCGTCTTTTTTGCAAACCGTGAACAGAAGAACCGTTGTTTTCCAGATGGACAAAACGCGGACAGAAGAATTCCTCGTCCGCGTTTTGTTTTACCGCGTCTTCGTCCGCGATTGCTTTGTGGCTATTCATACCGCAACGCATCAATC
This sequence comes from uncultured Anaerolineaceae bacterium, assembly GCA_964586085.1. GTDB lineage: Bacteria > Chloroflexota > Anaerolineae > UBA4142 > UBA4142 > JACRBM01. The sequence goes on from CAZPIR010000051.1 coordinate 6,450, forward strand.
GGGTTGAGCCGCGCGGCGCGTTGCGCGGGATAGATGCCGAAGAACACACCGACCGCGATGGAAAATCCCATCGCGAGCGCCGCCGCGCCGAGACTGACCGACGCGCTTAGCAAGCCCGAAAGGGTCACCAGCAACGCGACCGCAGCACCCAGCACCAATCCGATCACGCCGCCGGTCAAACTAATCGCGATCGCTTCAAAGATGAATTGCATCAGAATATCGCGACTCTGCGCGCCGACCGCTTTCCGCAACCCGATCTCGCGCGTCCGTTCGGTCACACTGACGAGCATAATGTTCATGATGCCGATCCCGCCGACGAGCAACGAGATGCCAGCGATCGCGGCAAGGAACACCGTCAACAAATTTGTGATCGTCGTGAGGATACTCAGCATGGACGCTTGGTTCGCCAGCTGGAAATCATCTTCACTACCATCGGATTTTAGACGATGCCGCTCACGTAAGAGCATGCCGATGCGTGATTGTACAGCGTCAATGTCCTCCTTATTCTTGACGGAGACCATGATGATGGACACGATGTATGCATTACCGTCGGGTGTGCGCGCGTTTGGAAAACGCTGATGCGCGATGGTGATGGGCACGAGCGCCATATCATCCGCCGAATTCATTCCACCTTTGGGTTCAAGCACGCCAATCACGCGAAACGACTGATCGCGAATCCGGACGCTCTGTCCAACCGCTTGCCCCTTGCCGAACAAGTCGTTTGCCAGCGTGCTTCCCAGCACGACTACCGCCGACGCGCTTTTGACATCTTCCGCGTCGAAAAAGCGGCCACTGGACATGGTCAGACTTTGGAGGGTTTTGTATGCCGGTGTCGTGCCGGCGACTGAAGCACTCTTGTCGGCGGCAGGCGCGACGATTTGCGTATTGGCGCTGAATTGAGCCGCGACGCCAACCACAGGCAAATTCAGCGCTTCGATCGCTTTGGCATCGTCCAGCGTCAGCGTCTGCGCCGTCGTCGACATACCGGGTCCTCGGTTGCTGGGCGAACCAGGCATGATCATGAGTAGATTCGTGCCGATAGATGTGATTTGCCCGGTGATGGAATTACTTGCGCCAGTCCCGATTGCAATCAACGCGACGACGGATGCCACGCCGATAATTACACCCAGCATCGTCAACGCGGAGCGCACCTTGTTTGCCATCAAACTGTCAAATGCCATCCAAGCCACTTCGAGCCAATTGATACTGCTCTCGCTGTTCAGCGGTGGCAAAAGTTTCGCGGTATCCATCGCCATTTTCAGTTCCTTTCATCCTTGAGGAGTCGTCCGTCGCGCATCGTGAGAACGCGTTGCGCGTACGCGGCGATGTCATGTTCGTGGGTCACGACGATGACAGTCAGTCCTTGTTCCCGATTCAATGTTTGCAAAAAGCCCATAATCTCCGCGCTCGTCGTCGTGTCGAGCGCGCCGGTTGGTTCGTCCGCGAGCATCATCGCGGGACTGCCGACGAGCGCGCGCGCTATCGCGACGCGCTGTTGTTGTCCGCCGCTCAGCTCGTTGGGGCGATGATGCATCCGATCACCCATCCCGACAATTTGCAAGGACATCTCCGCGCGCTGTCGGCGCGCCCGCGCGTTCACGCCGCGATAGATGAGCGGCATCTCGACATTGCGCAAGGCGGACTGGCGCGGCAGCAAATTGTACTGCTGAAAGATGAAACCGAGTTTACGCGCGCGCACGTGCGCCAGATCATCGTCCGTCAAACGCGCCGTCTCGACTCCATCGAGTTGGTACTGACCGCTCGTCGGCGTGTCTAGACAGCCAAGCAAATTCATCAATGTACTTTTCCCGCTGCCGCTCGGTCCCATAATCGCCACGAACTCGCCGCGCGGAATGGTAAACGAGACCTGGCGCAGCGCGTTGACCTGAACCGTACCCATTTGATACGTCTTGGATAATTCGTTCACTGCAATGATCGCTGTGTCCATTCTGGCTCCTCTATGGCGAAAGCGGGTTGACTGCACGCACCGTCCCGGAAATCGGCAAGGCGATGATGCGCGTCCCTTCAGTCACACCGCCAGCAATCTCTGTGAACGATCCATCGCTTAAACCAATCTGCACTTCCACCTCGGTGGTTTTTCCATCCGCGCCAACCACTTGGACGATGCGACTATTTCCTTTGGGCAACAGCGCCGTGTTGGGGACGACGAGCACATTGTCCTTGTGCGCGGTAACGATGTCGAGATTCGCAGTCATTCCGACTTTGACGCGCGGATCCGTCGTGACAAAATCCACGCGCACGATGAACGTGACGACTCCGCTCGCGCTTTCTCCCGACGGCGCGATGTAACTGACTTTGCCTTCTATCTGCCAATCCTTCAATGAATCGGTCGTGAGTTTCACAGCTTGATTCATCTGAACCTTGACGACATCATTCTCGCTCAACTTGAGATTGACGTGCAGCGGGTTGACATTCATCATCTTGATCGCGACGGGAACGTTCGTCGTACGCGAGCCAGTCACGATATTCACCGTCGTCACCACGCCCGCGAACGGCGCTTTGAGTATCGCGTTCTCCAAATTGATTTGCGCTTGCTTGAGCGATTGTGCGGCTTGTTCGACGCTTGCCTGATCCATCGCGACATCTTCCGCGCGCACTTGGAGATTGGCGAGATCGTATTTCGCTTTTTGGCAGACGCGATCGTGGAATTGTTGCTCGTCTCCAGCGTCTTGAGTTGCGATTGATACTTGGTGATAGCATTCTGATACTCGAGCGTCGCGTTCTGCAAATCTTTGGCTTGCTGCGTCATTGCGATCATCGGATTAGACGCGCCGCCAATGCGATCGTACGCGGCTTGCGCCGTGCCCACCGCGACTTGCGCCTTGTCCATTGTCAGTTTGGCGGACGCGACGTCGAGATTCGCGGCTTCAGCTTGCTTCACCGCTTTGTCGTACGCGGCCTGCGTGCTCGTCACCGCCGCTTGCGTGGATGCGATTTGTTCGGTGGTCGCGCCTTGCTTGGTCTTGCTTAGTTTGGCTTGCGCCGAAGTTAGTTTTGCTTGCGCCGAAATCAGGTCGGCTTGCAGCGCGCGATCATCCAACTCGGCGAGCGGTTGACTCACCTGGACGGCATCGCCTTCCTGAACCAGGACGCGTTTCACGGTGCCACTTGTTTGAAACGACAATTCGACGACGCTCTCTGCCGCGATCGCGCCGTTGCCGGTCACTATTGCCGTCAGGTTGCCGCGTTGAACGACGACTGTTTGTTGCGTCTGCTTCGCGCGACCATTTGCCGGCGGATTGGCAATGACGACCGCCACGCCAATCATCAAGACGACGAAGACAATTCCGGCGACCAATTTCCAATTCATTTTGAGTCTAGCCAGCATTGCATTTCACTCCTTGTTGCAGTATTCTGCGGCACAGTGTATCGCGATTGACTTGCGTTGTAATCGGGGGAACGAATGATTTCGCGAGCATCCAATCGTATGACACGTGTATCACCCGAATAGGTGATCGGCGAAATACCCAAAGCGATGATGAATCAAAACCGATTGGGTGGTATAATTCGATAAGTATGAACACTCCCGATCCGATCAATCCAATTCCAGACGATAGTCAACGCCGTGGTCAACTTGTGCTTCGCACAATACCGATCACCCTGGTTTTTCCCATCGTCGTCGCGCTCACGACTGGTTTGCTTCTGTATTTTACGCTGGGCAAGCCCACCGACGAGCGCCCACCGCTTGGTCCCGGACCCTTCATCGGCATAATTACTCTCGTTGTCTTTTTCTCTGCATTGGTTATGCTCGTGCGGATGGGGCGCGCGCGCCTTTCGATCTACATTTTGATTGGCGTATGGACGCTCATGACCACCTGGGGCGCGCTCCAAAATAGCGTCACGACGATATGGCCCGCCTTGCTGATTCTTCCGATTTGCGCGGCAGGATTGTTGATTGATGGCGTTGCCAGCGTGAGTCTCGCCGGCTTGGCAACCGTGTTGATTGTGAGTTTGGGTTGGCTAGAAGCGAACAATTTCCGTCCGACCTTCGTCGTCCCTTCGAGGATTGAATTGGCTTTGCCAGCCATTTCCGCTGGGTTCTGGATTGGACTCTTTTGGTCGGTCGCCGCGTTGACTTTTTTGTTGGCGAATGGTTTGCAGCGCGCGCTGAAGCAGAGTAATGTTCACGCTGAGGAATTGAGCAAACTAAGCGCGGAATTGGAGCAACGCGTGCAAATGCAAACCGCCGCCTTGCTCGAACAGGAACGCGAAGCCGCGATGCTCGAAGAGCGCGCGCGCGTCGCGCGCGAGATCCACGACACGATCGCGCAGGGCTTGACCGGCGTCATCGTGCAACTCGGCGCGGCGGAACGCGCGCTCGCGACGACCTCGCCGGATGCGCCGCAACACCTCGGACTCGCGCAGAGAATGGCGCGCGAATCGCTCGCCGAAGCGCGTCGCTCGATTTGGAATTTGCGCTCACCGACGCTTGAGCATGCAACGTTGAGCGATGCATTGCAGGGAGTCACCGTGCGCCAAGCCAACGCGAACATCGCCATCACATTTGAAACGCGCGGAGAGGCGTGGCAATTACCGGTGGCTGAAGAATCAACACTGTTGCGCGTCTGTCAGGAAGCGCTCGTCAACGTGACGAAACATTCCAACGCGACGTGCGCGCAAGTCGTGTTGGAGTACGCACCGACGTTCGTGCGCTTGAGCGTGAGCGATGACGGCGTAGGATTTGATGCGGAAATTCTGCAATCGCCAAGCGGGATCACGAGTGGCTTTGGCTTGCTGGGGATGCGCGAGCGAATTCATGTGCTCGGCGGCACACTCGAATTACGGAGTGAGGGCGGCGCGCATGTCATCGCGACGATTCCGCGTCGAGAGGTAGGGTAATGATCCGATTAGTCGTTGTGGACGATCACCCGGTTGTGCGGCACGGACTCGTTTCGATGCTGGGCTACGAAAAGGATTTACAGGTTGTCGGCGAAGCGGCGGATGGACAAGCCGCAGTCCGCGTTATCCTCGACCAAAAGCCGGATGTGACCTTGCTCGATTTGCGCTTGCCCGGTTTCAGCGGCATCGAAGTGATGAAGCAAGTGCGCGCTGAGTTACCGCAAACGCGGTTTCTCGTGCTGACGACGTACGACACCGATGAGTACATCGTCCCGGCGTTGTCGGCGGGCGCGCGGGGATATTTGCTCAAAGACACATCGCCGGATGAACTCGTGCGCGCGATTCGTTCGATTGCGCAGGGCGGCGCGGCATTACA
>CAZPIR010000051.1:11695-13170 GCA_964586085.1 uncultured Anaerolineaceae bacterium
TACAAGCCGGAGTCGCCGCGCGATTTTTGGAGAATGTGGCGGGGCAGAAAAATAGCGAGGAATTGTCCGAGCGCGAGTTGGAAGTTTTGCGCCTCCTGGTTTCCGGCGCAAGCAACAAAGCCATCGCCGCGCAATTGGACCTTTCCGAGAATACGGTCAAAACGCACCTGAGTCACATTTTCGACAAGTTGAATGTACAGAGTCGCTCCGAGGCGGTCGCTGTTGCGCTCAAGCGCGGACTGACGTGACCATAGGGGAAAGATACAATCCGAGTGATGTGATGAATTCCAATGGGTCAAAACCACTCCATACGCGGAGGCGCGGCGACCCATTCAAAGAAAAAAGATTTTCGTAGCGCGTAGCGCGCAGATATTTACAATTTGGCTGTTGAACATTGAGAAGCAAGATCAATCGGCCCCAACCTCAGCACAATTCTTTCCTTTTGGACAAGGATTGCTTCCGCCTCTTCCGTTTGGACCTCATTCGCATTGTGTTCCGCACTGCGAACAAGGTTTCACGGCGAATGTGTCGCTCGAAGAAATGGCAAAAGAAAACGTCATGCTCGCGTACAAGTACGACGACAAACCACTCGAACCCGATCACGGTTATCCGTTGCGCTTGTTTGTGCCACAGTTGTACTTTTGGAAATCGGCGAAATGGTTGCGCGGCATCGAGTTTATGGCGAAAGACAAACCCGGATTCTGGGAAGGATACGGTTATCACATGCGCGGTGAACCCTTCGCTGAAGAAAGATTTCAGTGAAACAAACGGACGAAGCTTTTTCGGCTTCGTCCGTTTGTTTTAGATGCGATCCGTTTTGCTGATTCAGCGAGCAATCGTTATTTTGGCAGATGCTTCACGGTGATCGTCGCGAGTGGTGCCCAATATAACGTGCAAGTTTGCGGCAGTAATTAACTTTTTCCCACCAACTTGGGTCCGATCGTTTCAGTCCAGGTGCGGATGGCTTGCCAATTGCGAAAATCGCCTGAGGTCGTGTCCTCGGCAAAGGCGCGATACAGCAACTGCATAAAGAGCGACATTTTGTTATAGTCCAACGCGCCTGCAAACAATCCCTTGTCCAACGGTTTCACATCGGGGACTTGTTTTTCGACCGCATCCAAAACTCCCGCAATTTTTTGCCGCGCCTCGGGTTGATTGGTTAGACCCAGTGTCATACACGTCAAGAAATAGGCGACTGGCTTTTGGCTCAATTCACTCTTGTTCGATTGCACAAAGTTAATTGCTTCCTGTGCCCACACATCAGAGATGACGGGCGAGCCAATAATCACAGCACGATACTCGGACAGATTGGTGACGTGGGCAACGAACTTGGCATCCGCCGCGATTCCTTTTTGCGAAAGCGTTTGCGCGATAGCGGTGGCAACACCTGCGGTCGAACCAAAACGGCTGGCGTATGCAACCAACACCTTGCCTTGCGCATTCGCCTGTGGTGCGCTGAATTCGCCCATCTCGAT
>CAZPIR010000052.1:0-6740 GCA_964586085.1 uncultured Anaerolineaceae bacterium
ATCCTTAAACAAACCGCGCACGAAACCCGTGCGCGCGAACGCGCCGAAGCTGTGTTTGCGCGCATCGTCGCCGCAATTCGCGATTTTGCCGGCAACGAAAAAATTTCCGGCATCGGGCTGGGTGCGCCGGGTCCACTCGATGCGTGGCGCGGAATTATTTTGCAAGCGCCCAACATTCCGGGCATTGACGGCTTTCCGATCAAAGCCCGTCTCGAAGCCGAACTGGGTGTGCCGACCTTTATCGGCAACGATGCCAACCTTGCCGCGCTCGGCGAACATCATCTCGGCGCGGGACGCGGTTTCGCGCACATGATTTATGTGACGATCAGCACCGGGATTGGCGGCGGCCTCATCGTGGATAACAAATTGATGTTGGGCGCACGCGGATTTGCCGGCGAAGTTGGACATCAAACGCTCGATGCGTTCGGTCCCTTGTGCAATTGCGGCAACGTCGGTTGTTTCGAAGCCCTCGCATCCGGTCCGGCAATTGCGCGCATGGCACTCGATGAAATTCGCAAAGGTCGTGAATCGAATGTGCTCGACCTGGTCAATCGCGATCACACCAAGGTCACGGCGGCAATCGTCGCGCAAGCCGCGCGCGGCGGCGACAAATTAGCCAAGCGCACATTTGAACGCGCCGGCTTTTACATCGGACTGGGTCTCGTCAGCTTGCTCCACAATTTCGACACGCAACGATTCGTGCTCGGCGGCGGCGTTGCGATCAACACCTGGGATTTGTTCGCGCCCGAAATGCAACGCGCGTTCGACAAGTACGCGATGAAATCTATGCGCGGCGGCGTGGACATTGTGCCGGCACAACTCGGCGACGACGCGGGCTTGGTCGGCGCGGCGGCATTAGTAATCGAAAACGTAAAACGTGATGCGTGAAATGATTGATCTGTCCATCGTCATCGTTAGCTACAATGTGCGCGAATTGTTGCAACGATGTTTGGAATCCGTTTCAAGTTTCCAGTTTCAAGTTCGACCTGAAACCTTAAACCTGAAACTCGAAACTTTTGTGGTTGACAACAACTCGCACGACGACAGCGCGGCAATGGTGCGCGAAAAATTTCCGCACGTGCATTTGATTGCGAATGCCGACAATCGCGGATTCGCCGCCGCGAACAACCAAGCATTCGAACGAACCACCGGTCGCTATGTGATGATGCTCAACCCCGACACGCAAGTCAAACCCGGCGCGCTCGAAACGCTCGTAAAATTTATGGATGCGCATCCGCAAGCCGGCGCGTGTGGTGGAAAATTATTTTACGGCGATGGCTCGCTTCAACATTCGGCGTTTCGTTTTCCCTCGCTCGCGCAAATCTATCTCGATTTCTTTCCGACGAATTGGCGGTTGACCAACTCGCGTTTCAACGGTCGCTATCCGCGCGAATGGTACACACGCGGCGAGCCATTTGAAATTGACCATCCGCTCGGCGCGAATTTTCTCGTGCGCCGCGAGGTCGCGAACCAGGTCGGCTGGCTCGACCCAAGATTTTTTATTTACTGCGAAGAAGTAGACTGGGGTATTCGCATCAAACGCGCGGGCTGGCAAATTTGGTGTGTGCCGCAAGCGGAAATCATTCACCACGAAGCGCAATCCACGCGCCAATTTCGCGATGCGATGTTTGTCGAGTTGTGGAAAGCGCGCAAGCGTTTGTTTGAAAAACATTACTCACGCGCGTTTCGCTTTGTCGCGTGGCGCATCGTGCGCGCGGGATTGGCGAATGAGGCGCGCAAGGCACACGCGGCCAACCTTGCGCCGGGCGAATTAAAGAAACGACTTGACGCGTACGCACGCGTCGTCGAATTGTCACGAGTATAAAATGCTTTCCGTCATTCTCCTCACCCACAACGAAGAAAAACATGTGCGCGATTGCATCGAATCTGTGCGCGCCTTCGCGGACGAAATTATTGTGCTTGACGATTTCAGTACAAATCGCGTGCCAGACATTGCGCGCGAGTGTGGCGCGCGTGTTGAGCAACGCCAGCTCGACAATTTTCCGAATCAGCGCAACCATGCGCTTGACCTCGCGCGCGGCGAATGGATTTTTTTCATTGACGCCGACGAACGCGCGACCCCGGCACTCGGCGCAGAAATTCAGGATGCAATTCGCAAATCGCAATTCGCCGGTTTTTGGATTCCTCGCCGCAACATTATCTTTAGCAAAGAAATTCGCCACACCGGCTGGTCGCCCGATTATCAGCCCCGCGTGATGAAAAAAGGATGCGCGCACTTTGACCCGGAACGCCAAGTGCATGAACTTGTGTTGTGGAATGGCGAGGTTGGCTATTTACACGAGCCGCTGATTCATTACAACTATCAAACGCTCGCACAATTTCGGCGCAAACAAATTCAGTACACGCGGTACGAAGCCCAGGTCTGGTTCGCGGAAGGCAAGCGCGCGCACAAACGCGGATTCATCGGTCAACCGATTCGGGAATTTGCGCGACGCTTTATTTCATTGCAAGGCTGGCGCGACGGTGGACATGGTTTGTTACTTAGCACATTGATGGCATACTATGCGTTCGTGCGCCAACAAATGTTGTGGGAAATGGGCGCCACCACGCACACCCAAAATTTTTGACGCCGGTGAATGACGGTGCTATACTTGCGTCAATGGGTCACGATGTTCTCGTCCTAAATCAGAATTACGAGCCGCTGAATGTCTGCCCTGCCCACCGTGCCGTCGTCCTCCTCATCAGCGGCAAAGCCGAAATCGTTTTGAATGGTCGCGGTTACATCCACACCGCCCAAACCAAATTTCCCCGACCTTCGGTGATTCGTCTCGGCAATCAAATCCATCGCCCGCGTCCGCACATCAAACTCACGCGGCGCGCAATTTTCCGGCGCGATAATTTCACGTGCCAATACTGCGGCGTGCAATCCCATCACTTGACGATTGACCACGTGATTCCACGTCATCGCGGCGGCAAGCATACTTGGATCAACGTGGTCAGCGCGTGCCCACCCTGCAATCGGCACAAGGGCGGCAAATTGCTCGCCGAATCGCGGATGGTTTTGCGTCATCCACCCGTCGAACCAGCCAGCACGAATCTCGCTCTGTTCGGACATTACCTGGAAGAGTACCAGGATTGGGCGCCCTTTCTCGGCGCATAAAAACAACGCCTGCCAAAATTGGCAGGCGTTTTAATTTGGTTCGGCAATCTGTTCGCCAGTGATTTCTTCTTCGGGTACTACCGGCTCGATAATCTCCCACACAATTTGCGGATCGGTCTTGCGTCGCAAACGAATCGGATTCACTTCTTTGGTATCGAACTCGGACGAAATAAAATCGCGCGTCACCGGATCCACAAACACACCCCGGTCGGTTTTCATCGCCATGCGTTCTGCCAGCGTGACTACTTCGCCGATGATCGCAAACTCGGCGGGGCGCGCGGTGGCAAGGCGTCCCGCCACAACATACCCCGTCGCCACGCCGATGCCAATTTCAATCTCTGCATCGGTAACATGATTTTTCAAGATTGCGCGCGCTTCGCGTTTGATTTCCATCGCCGCGTGCGCGGCACGCAACGCGTGGTCAGGTTGATCGAACACCAAATTCCACGCGGCGAGTGTCGTGTCACCAGCTTGCTTGGTCACAAATCCTTCATGCTTGAACACACATGACACAATGTGCCCCACAAAACGATTCAACAATTCGATGACCTGCTCGGAATCCAGCGACTCGGTGAGCAAGCGCAAGTCGCGCAAATCCACATACATCACCGTCACCTTGCGACGGGTGCCATGCAAAGGCAACGCACCCTGATCGAACACGGTCGTCACGCGATCCACTGATTCCGGCGGCACGGCATGGCGAAACAAGCGACTGATAAAAATGCGCCGGCGTTCGACTGAAAAATAACGATAGAGGCGCGTAAAGATCAATGTAAAAAATAACGCGAGCAACGGATAGAGCGGGCGCGTCACGATGCCGTCGGAAAGTTTTTGGTACGCAAAACTCAAATACATTGCCGAGTACAGGATGGTCAAGGCGGTTGCCGGAAAAGTGGGAATGTGCGGCACCGTCGCGCCGACCATCAACGCGACCAAAAAAATCACCAGGACTTCGGTGGGCAAGTCGAGAGCAAGCCAGGTTGGGTTGGGCTGAGAAAACAAAATAAAGGCGAGGCGTTCTTCAAACGGGGCGAGGATGTTGGCAAACAAGACGGCAGACACAATCAAGCCCACACCCAGCGCAAGCGAACTGCCAATCTGGAGACGAACGTACAGTTGCCGATCGCGCACAAAGCGCACCAGGTTGGCGCGTGCGCGGTCAAGAATGTTTATGCGATGGATGCCCACTGTTTGATTTGCTCGTAACCGGATCGAATCAATCCTTCTAACTGGCGTGCGGTGGATTCATATTCGTTGAGCGGTCCGCCGTACGGATCGCCAACGTCATAAACGCGATTTTGCAATTCGCTCATCAGATGTACTTTGGCACGGAACAAGGAAAACTCGGCATTGATCGCTTCGCGATGATTGCGCGTCATCACGATGACCACATCAGCTTGTTCCATAATCGTCCGGTCCAACATGGTGCCGCGATGCGCCTGCAAATCAATGCCGCGTTGGGTCATCGCGACAATCGCATTGCCGGATGCCGGCTCACCTTCAAGCGCCCAGGTGCCGGCAGAGCGCACCTCGAATAAATGACTCTCGCCGGCGCGGCGCGCGTGATCGGCAAACAAGACAGCCGCCATCGGCGAGCGGCAGACGTTGCCCGTGCAAACGAACACGATGACGCGTTTCATTCCGATTCCAACAAAAGATATTTCAGCTCTTCAATGCGGATGATCTGTTCGTCGTCCAATCCGCCTTCGGTTTGAAGGTCGAGCAGTTCGAGTAATTCATCGTCAAGGCGATCAAATTCGCCGGGGCTGAGGCGCGGGCGTCCTTCGGTGTCACCCGCATGGCGATCCAAATAGTCGGCGTACTCGGCGGTGTATTTTTTTGCCGGTGCCGGTTTGCGCGGCGTAGCAGGCGACTTGGTTTTGGATGATTCACGCGCAACCGGTTTGCGCGCGGGTGTTTTCTTTACGGGAGTTTTTGTTTTAGGCATAGTCCATCGCGTCTCCAAAAAATTTCTTTGCGCGTATTATACCACAGGAATCTAAAAGGCACGCAGAATTTTTTCCCGGTTCTAAAGTAAAGGGCAGAAAGCTTTCTGCCTTCTGCCCTTGTGTTTTGCTATCCGAGTTCTGGTTCAATCAACCCGTAAGTTCCATCGTTGCGCCGATACAACACATTGAGCGTCGCGCGCTCACGGTTCTGGAAGATAAAGAACGTATGGCCCAACAGTTCCATTTGTTCGATCGCTTCCTCTTCCGTCATCGGCGGCGTGCGGAATCGTTTGACGCGCACTACGCGCGGTCCTTGAAATTCGGCTTCGTCGCTCGGTTCGATTGGCGGCGCCTCGCGTTCGGCTTGTCCGCGTCCACGATAGTGCTTGCCCTTGTACCGTTCGATCTGGCGTTCGAGCTTTTCCGCTACCGTGTCCACCGCCGCATTGAAATCGGCGGCGCGCTCTTCGCCGCGCAACAGAGTCCCGTTACTGCGGAGCGTCACCTGGACGACCTGACTTTGCGCTACGTTCTTGGTTTTCTCTAGCGCAAATTCGACGTGCGCTTCGGTCAAGCTCGGCAAATATTTCTCCAGCTTGCCGATCTTTTTCTCCGCGTAATCCTTGAGCCGTTCTGAAACCTGAATGTTTTTACCGCTGATGATCAACTTCACAGGGTCCTCCCTTCCGAGGGTTTGCCTCGGGCTATGATTTTGCGAAAACACCTACTGTCCCACTGTGGACTGCGGTCTTCGCCCTAATGCTATCACCTCCTTCTGGTCTAGTCAAGACGCGGTCTGGCGAGTGCAAGACCCCACACAGATTGCGCGCCGCGTTCTTTTAACGCGACGCTACAGGATTCCATCGTCGCGCCGGTTGTGCACACATCGTCAATCAAAACGATGCGCGCGCCGGCAACGCGTTCACTGGCAAGAAAAGCATCGTGCACATTCACACGCCGTTCCGCCGCGCTCGCTTGTTCGACTTGCGGTTGCGTGGCGCGCACACGATGCAGAGCATCGCGCCAAACTGGGATGCGGCTGGGTTCACTCAAGGCAAGCGCAAGCAAATGTGCCTGATTGTAACCACGTTCTTTTTCGCGGTCAGGATGCAGAGGTACGCCAATCAAAGCGTCCACGTGCCAGGGCAAGGTGCGCAAACGTTCGTGCAACAGAGCACCGAAAGACAATGCAAGTTCGGTACGTTGTTCGTACTTGAAAGCATGAATCGCTTCGCGCAGGTGATTTTCGAAAAAGGCGACGGCACGCACACCATCCATCTCTGGGGGATGCTGAAGACAAAATGTACACGCGGGTTTGACTAACGGTCTACCGCATAACTCGCACACGCGCGGAGGAATGTATGCGATGCTAGCGCGGCACGCGGCACAGAACCACTCGCCGGGTTGCTTGCACGAAACGCAACGCGGTGGAAAGAGGAGATCAATCAGCGCGCGTTGCGTAGCGTGCGTCGCGCGCGTGATCTGTGCCAGCATAGCCCTCCCAGGTCAAGCGATCTGAATTTCGATCTCGTCCCCTACCGCCGTGCCGGTGCGCGCAATCGTGCCCGAGGGCATTTCCAGCACATCACGCGCGCGCCAGACAAACGGACTGAACTTTAACGGCGGCATCTCGGCAATTAAATGAACGATCGTGCCGTGCTTGTCCAAAA
>CAZPIR010000052.1:6750-13112 GCA_964586085.1 uncultured Anaerolineaceae bacterium
ACAAACTGCATACCAACCGAATGAATCGCGTTATCGTCGCGCAAAAGCAACCCATCGCCCGAGGCAAGCGAGCGGCGACCCAGTAGTCCACGTAAACGGGTCAGCGGATTATCCGCCACGCCGCCGCGCTCGACCAAGACCTGGTTGCGCGTGCGATTGAACGCCCGTAAATATCTCGGTTTACCCAAACGCTTTACCACTCATGAACAACAGGACAGCGGGTCCCAGCAACACGATAAAGATCGAAGGAAAGATCAAGAACGCGAGCGGGAACATCATTTTGACCGGCGCTTGCGCGGCGAGTTCTTCGGCGCGTTGACGACGACGAATCCGCATCTGCTCCGATTGAATGCGTAGCACCTTAGCCATGCTCACGCCGAGTTGGTCGGCTTGCAAAACCGCCGCGATAAAATTGCTCAGGTCTTGCACATCGGCGCGATTCGCCATGTCGCGCAACGCCTCACGGCGCAGTTTGCCCAACCGAATTTCGGAAATAGCGCGACCGAATGCGCGTGCCAATTCATTGTCGGCTTTTTCCGTGACCTTGGACATGGCCGCATCGAAACCCAAGCCGGCTTCTACACTCACCGTCAACAAATCGAGCGCATCGGGTAACGCACGTTCAATGTCGTGCTTGCGTTTGCCCACGCGATAGGTCAGCCAGTACATCGGTAAATAAAAACCAACGACCGCGCCAGCCAAAAGCATCAACGCTTTTTGTTCTACCGCCGCGTTCATCAGAAACGCAATGCCGGTCAGAATCGCGGCAGTAATCAACGACGCCAAGCCGCGCACGCCCAGAAAATCGGCGGTAGACCAATTGTTGGGATTGCCCGCCAAATCGAGGCGATGGCGCAGTTCTTGCATATTTTTCTGCGGCGCAAAACGACCGACAAACGCCGCCATACCGCGAATCACCGGCAGGCCCACCCGTTCGCTGAACGGCATTGAAAGTTCCATCTCTTGCAACGTGCGCGGACGCGAACCAAAGGCTTCGAGCCGTTCTTGCTCCACCGAAGGCTTACTCGGCAAGCTAAGCCCGATAAAGATGATGATGACGCTAAGCCCTAACATCCCAGAAAGAAACAGTGCCATTGGGTCTGCTCCTATACTTCGATCTTGACGATTTGCTGAATGATCATATAGCCCATGCCAATCGTCACGACACCGAATCCTAACATCATAATCCCGCACGGGTCTTCCCACATGCGTTTGAAATAATTTTGGTTAAAGATGAACATGAACGCGGCGAGCGCAAACGGCAAAAGTGAAATGATCGTGCCCGACAAACGCTGGCTCGCCGTAAGCGCACGAATTTGTCCTTTGATACGCACGCGTTCGCGCACAGTGTGGGCAATCGTGTCGAGAATTTCGGCGAGGTTGCCGCCGACCTCGTGCTGAATGTTGATGGCGGTGATGATCAAATCCAGGTCTTCGCTGTTGATGCGTTGGAGCATGTGCCCCAGCGCCTCTTCCATATTCAAACCCAAACTGACTTCACGGATCACGCGACCAAACTCGACCGAGACCGGCGGCGGCAATTCGCGCGAGACGGCTTCCATCGCTTGCTGAAGACTATAACCGGAACGCAACGAGTTGGCGAGCAAAATCAGCGTATCGTTCAATTGATTGTTGAACAAGTTCAGGCGTTGCCCCTGCAAGCGACGCACCCAGAAACGCGGCGCGTAAAAACCCAGGATGCCGCCCAACAAACCAAATGCCGGGTTCGAGTGCCCCAAGACGAACGCAAGCAAAAAGCCAGTCGCAATCGCGGCGAGCGTCAAGGCAAAAAATTCGGCGGGGGTCAGTTTCAGGTCGGCGCGTTGCAAATCCATCGCGATCTGCTGGGATGTGTTGCCCGACATCATCTTGCCCAAACCACGCGCCATCCGTGATTCGCTGTCCGCTTGCACTACTTGGTCGGGCAGAGAAACGATGCGCCCGACGTACTGTTCCAAGCGGTTTCCAATCACGGCACGTTGGCTGTTGATGATCGTTTGCAAACCCCAGAAGAACAAGAACACGGCGACAAACGCCAAACCCGCAAACAATAACGGATTGTTCATCCTCGCTCCTTATTGGAAGAACCGCGTATCCACACCAAAAATTTGCGGCGGCAAAAAGATGTTTTTGATTTCCAATTTTTCCATAAACTTGGGACGAATGCCGGTCGGCTTGAGTCCACCCAAAATTTTGCCGTCCTTGACGCCCTGATGGTCAAACTTGAAAATCTCGGATGTGACGATCACATCGCCTTCCAAACCTTGCACTTCAGACACATAGGTCACACGACGCGTGCCGTCGCGCATACGTTCGATTTGGACAACCACATCAAGCGCGCCAGCGATCTGCTCGCGAATCGCGCGCAAGGGCAAATCCATGCCTGCCATCAACACCATCGTTTCGAGACGGTGCAGAGCGTCACGCGGCGTGTTGGCGTGCACGGTCGTCATCGAACCTTCGTGACCGGTATTCATCGCTTGCAACATGTCCAGCGCTTCGCCGCCACGGCACTCACCAACGATGATGCGGTCGGGACGCATACGAAGCGCATTAGTAACCAAATCGCGCATCGAAACTTCGCCGCGACCTTCAATGTTCGGCGGGCGCGATTCGAGCGTGATGACATGTTCCTGGCGCAATTGCAATTCGGCGGCGTTCTCAATCGTGAGAATGCGTTCGTCCGATGGAATAAAACTCGAATAGAGATTTAACTGGGTCGTTTTACCGGAACCCGTACCACCAGAGACGATCAGGTTTAGGCGACCTTCCACACACGCCTTCATAAACTGGATAAACTCAGACGAGAAGGTGTTGCGCTTGATGAGGTCTTCGACTGTAAATGGCTTGCGCGCAAATTTACGGATGGTGATCGTGGGACCACCCAGCGCCAGCGGCGGAATAATAATGTTGACGCGCGAGCCATCGAGCAAACGCGCATCCACGTATGGCGAACCTTCGTCCACGCGGCGACCGAGCGGCGACACGATGCGGTCAACGATACGCATCACATGCGCATCACTCTCGAATTGTGCTTGCACGCGTTCGAGCTTGCCATGACGTTCCACATAAATCTTTTTGGGTCCATTGACCATCACTTCGTCTACGGTGGGGTCTTGCAATAATTTTTCGATAGGTCCCAGACCCAGGACTTCGGAAAGGATTTCATCAAAGAGTCGCGTACGGTCGGAACGCGCCAACACCACTTCTTCTTGCGCGAGAAAGGTGTTGAACATTTCTTCGATGGTGCGACGAACCTGGTCTTGCTTGGAAAGATCGAGTTTCGGATCCAGGTCGGCGACGATTTTTTGTTGGACGCGCAATTTCAAATCGGCATATTGGTCCTGCGGCGGCGCAGGCGCTTGACGGCGGCGCATCTCATCCGAGGATGGCGGTGGCGTGTTTGAAGTTTTGAGTTCCTGGGGCGGCGGCGGCGTGACACCGCCAATCCGTTTGAGCAAAGACATAACTGCCCTCTTTCTATTCTCTCATTCTTGCACAATTACTTGCGCGAGAACAAACCACGTTTTTGAGGAGCGGGTGCGGGCGCCGAGGTTGCCGATGGCGCTAGAGTTGCCGCGCCTGTTTTTTCCGGCGCGGTCTTTTGAATAATGCTCCGGGTGATCGCTAGAATCGCCTGCGCAATCGGCATATTTTTTTGCGTCGAGACAAACGGCAAACCCCGATTCGCGGCAAGCAAGGTTGTGCGTTCATCTTTGGGCACCATCGCGCCGACTGGGTGTTTGATGCTCGCCTCGATATCCTTGGGGCTAATACCACTACGTCCATCTTCTTTGTTGAGAATAAAGAACACCTTGTCGGAGCGATAACCCAATTGCTCGGTCAATTCAAAAAAGAGTTTGGCATTCTTGATCGAAGGAATGTCCGTCATCGCAACCAGAACAATGAGGTCGGATGTGTCGAGAAAACAGATGGTGGATTCCTGAAAAGATTTCCACAGGTCAATCACGGTGTACGCATACGTCTTGGTCAAGATGTCGAGAATTTGTTTGAGGTGGTCCACCTTGATCAAACCCGCCAGTTCAGGACGCGCGGGCGCGAGCAGAATTTTAACACCGCTACTATGTGCCGGCATCAAACCATCGAGCAGTTCTTCGTCAATTTCGGTATTCTCGCCGGTAACCTCGGAAATCGTACGACTGCCGGGTAAATTCAACAACACGCCAATGTCGCCGAATTCAAAACTGCCATCAATCAAAGCGACCCGCTCACGAGTTTCTTCGCGCAACGCCACCGCAAGATTGACGGCGAGCGTGCTCGAACCACTGCCACCTTTGGTGCCGAGCACGGCGATCACTTTGCCGGCGCGTGGCGGCGGAGAGGGTGGAGTTGCTGGCGTCGCCGTGGGTGGCGGCGCGGCAGGCATGGCGCGGCGCGTGGCGGCGGAGAATTGATAAACGCGGTGAATGCTGTTGATGAGTTCATCGCCGGAAAAGGGCTTGATGAGAAATTCGCGCGCCCCCGCCAACATCGAACGGCGCAAGTAATCACTCTCGCCTTGCACCGACATCATCACGACCTGGGCGACTGGCACCTGGCGTGAGATAGATTCGCTGGCGGCAATGCCGTCCATCTCCGGCATGTTAATGTCCATGAGCACAATATCGGGTTGTAACTTGACGGCAAGTTCAACTCCCTCACGCCCATTCGACCCCATACCGACAATTTCGACATCTTGTTCAAAGTACAGTAATTTTTTGACATTCTCCCGCGTTTCGGGAATGTCATCAACGATCAGCACACGAATTTTCGTGCCGCTAGTGGGACCTGACATCCGTTGCCCTTGTTGAGAAAAATGCGCGCCGCGTTAACGATTTGCCGCAGGAGCGAGGTTGAAATTAAAACGCCGATTGAGATATTGCATAGTGACCGACTCGGTCTTGAACTCTACGTCCTTATCCTTGAGTGCCGGTCGTAGTGCCAATTCGATAGTACCTTGTTCGCGCGCGGATTTGAGTGCAAGCGCATCCTGACGCGACATCAAAAAAGTGATTAATGCCGCCGGGGGTTGGTTCTTGTCTTTGACCGACCACGCGCCCACTTGAAGAATCTGAACATTCTGGAGCATCAACTGGGTCGCAGGTAAACCTTCGGTGCCAGTCGTTGCGGCGGTGACCCGCGTGCCGGCGGGCAAGTTTGACGGATTCAAGGTCAGCAACACATCCACCATGTCACCCACTTGCAACGCTCCCGCAACCCCACTTAGATCCGTAGTGGGAAACGCCACAGCAACTTTGCCTTCGGTCACCAAAAAAGATGCGTCCGAGCGAGTTTTCTCGGCACTGGCTTTGTCCACAATCATTGGTTCAAGAATAAGTTGCCCCGGATAAATCGGCACGAGCGCTAATTTGCCGATCACCTTTTCCAAACTTTCAAAAGTGCCGGACTGGGGTAAAGACGATTCGGGCCATTCACGCAACACGAGAGCATCGGGTGCGATTTCACTCCGTTGCGGAATGTTTTGTTGCGCCACAACAACCATTTTAGTAGGGGGCTTGTCCATAGTTGCGGACGAGTTGCTCATCACTACAAATGTTCCACCCGCCGTGATGATGCCGAGAACCAAACCGAGCAAAACGAGGATTCTTCCACCGCCACGCATAGCGTCTCCTTTTAGTAAATTAAGCGAGTACGTTACTCGCCAATAATTGTACTCTTAATCTAGTGGATTGACAAGAGGGAAATCTTGGGGATGCGGCATTACCGCATCATCAACTACTTGACACTGACCTGGTTTTATCATACACTTGGCTCGATGTTCGACATAGACCCTGTTGCCAAGTGTCCCTTGCTGGAGAAATGATGATGAACAACTCGAAACAACTCGTGCTCTCTTATGCAATTATCTTGTTCGTCTTGTCCATTGCGGTTGTCGCTTTTGCCGATGCGCCGCAAACTGGTGATTCACTTGGCTCAGGCAGAGCATTCCTTCAAGTACCTACAGCGACAAACACACCGCGCAGTCTACCGCCCACTCCAACTGCCACGAACACGGTTACACCTACCATCACTTCAACGCCAACCACGACGCCGACCAACACTCAAACACCTACACTTACTCGCACCCCGACTCAAACTCGCACGCGAACCTCGACCAGTGTCCCGGTAGCACCAACCTCGACAACGGCACCGTCCGCGACCACGACAGCCGTCGCGGCAACCGATACCCCAATCGCAACTGTGACGCCGCTGGTTTCCGGTTCGAGTGCAACCGTTGCGGCAACGAGTTATGCAACAGCCACATCCACTCCGCTTGCCTCATCCGCACTACCCTCAACCGGAAATGATTCAGCGATTGTCTGGCTCGTGGCCAGTATGGTTGCGACTGCATTCATTTTTGG
>CAZPIR010000053.1:0-4666 GCA_964586085.1 uncultured Anaerolineaceae bacterium
GTCACAAGGTCGGCGCGCGCGAGGGTGTGCGTTTCATCGTCATCGGCGCAGTCGAAGAAGAATGCGCCACGTCGAAAGGCGCGCGCTTTGCTGTGACCCAGTATCGCCCGGAATTTTGCGTCATCGGCGAACCGAGTGGCTGGGATCGCATCACGCTCGGTTACAAGGGGCGCGTGCTCGTGGATTACGCATTATCGAAACCGATGACGCACACGGCGAGCAAGGAACGCGCCGCGACCGAAGACGCCGTCGAATTTTGGAATCGCATCGCCGCGTACGCAAACGAATACAATCGCGACAAGCGCGTGCCCGATCAACTCGATCCCTCGCTGCGTAGTTTGAATTCGAGCGACGATGGATTTGCGGATCGCGTGGTGATGCGAATCGGTTTGCGCGTGCCGGTCGGTTTGACGATTCAAGGTGTCGAGCAAGAGGTCGCCTCGTTTGCGAATGGCGCATCGCTCACATTCTCAAGCGAAGAGCCGCCGTTTCGCGCTGACAAAGCGAATCCGCTCGTGCGCGCCTTCCTGGGTGCGATTCGCGACGAGGGCGGCAAACCGGCATTTGTGCTCAAAACTGGGACTGCCGATATGAACATTGCCGGACCCGCGTGGGGTTGCCCGATTGTCGCGTACGGTCCCGGCGATTCTGCGCTCGACCACACGCCGAACGAACATCTCGATCTCGCCGAGTACGCGCGCGCGATTGATGTGCTGGCGCGTGTGCTGAATTCGCTTGCCGAATAAAACTCTGATGACAATGGAGTCGTGATGAGCAACGTGGATTACAACTGCATCTTTTGCACGATTGCCGCCAAGCGCGCGCCCGCGGCGATCATTTACGAGAATGACGGCGCGCTTGCGTTTCTCGACATTCATCCGGTTGTCGAAGGGCACGTGCTGATCGTTCCGAAAAAACATTGTCGCAATATTTTCGATTTCGATGATGCGAGCGGCAATGGTTTGATGAAAGCGCAACGTATCGTCGCGCGCGCGTTACGCAAAGCGTACAATGCCGATGGCTTGACGATTTGGCAATCGAATGAGCGCGCGGGCGGGCAGGATGTGTTTCATTATCACGCGCATCTCATCCCGCGTTTTGCTCACGATGGTTTGATGACGCGCGACGGCAACAATCGCTCGCTCACGTTGCGCGCTCCATCTAGCCCATCGCGCGAAACATTGGAAGCCGTCGCGCAAAAAATTCGCGCGCACATTTCGGAAGCGTGATGTGGACGCCGACGATGTCGTGCTCGTCGCGCTCATCAACAACCCACGCGACGAGTTGATTGCGCGGCACGAACGTTGGTATCGCATCCCGGCAAAGAATGCGCCGCCGCATGTCGCGCACGCGCGTTACGTCGCGTTTTATTTGACCAGCGCATTCGGCGAACGCAAGTGGACGATTCGCGATTACGCGCCGATTCGCGGACACGAACTCGTGCGACGACGCGACTTGTTTCCGGACGAACCCGATCATCCGCGCGCGGACGAAGCATATTACAAATTGCAAATCGGTAATTTCATCGCCTTGCCGCGACCGATTGTCAGTCGGCGCGGGCGGCGCATCTTGTTCATCTGGACGAACGGCGATGCGTTCTCGCGTGCGGTCGAGATCAATGACTTGCTTGGCAAGAGCGATGTGGACGATGCGCTGTGGAACGCGCTCAAGCGCGCCAACATTTTCGGCGAACGGCACATCGCGGTGCGTGAAGCGCAATCACGTTATCGCGTGGATTTCTGGATCGAGTGTGTGTGTGGCAATCTCGCGGTGATGTTGGGCGATGCGCGTAAGTTACCCAAGACAAAATCGTGGCGTGTAATCACAGTGAACGAATCGGAAATTGAATCGCCAAAAAGTTTGACGAACATTCGCAAAGTGATTCGAGAACTAGGTGGAATAAAATACAACGAACGCGGAGTGGAAACATGAGCATCCTCATTGACAAGAAAACCAAATTGGTTGTGCAAGGCATGACCGGACGCGAAGGCGAATTTCATGCCAAGCAAATGATCGAGTACGGCACGAACGTCGTCGCGGGCATGACGCCGGGGCGCGGCGGCGAAAAAGTTTTGGGCGTGCCGATCTTTGACACGATGCATCAAGCTGTCGCCAAAACCGGCGCGAACACGTCCGTCATTTACGTGCCCGCACGCGGCGCGGCAGACGCGATTCTCGAAGCGGCGGATGCCGGCATCAAATTGATTATCTGCATCACCGAAGGCGTGCCAGTCGTGGACATGATGCGTGTCGCGCGTCGCCTGCCGGAAACCGGCGCAACGCTCGTCGGTCCCAACTGCCCAGGTCTCATCACGCCGGGCAAAGCCAAGGTTGGTATCATCCCCGGCAACATTTGCCGACCTGGTCCTGTTGGCATCATCGCGCGCAGTGGCACGCTCACGTACGAAGTGATTCACGCACTCACGCAACGCAAGATTGGTCAATCCACCTGCGTCGGTATGGGCGGCGATCCGATTCACGGCGTTGGTTTCATCGAAGCGCTCGAGCTGTTTGAGCAAGACCCGCAAACCAAAGCGATTGTGCTCATCG
Source organism: uncultured Anaerolineaceae bacterium (assembly GCA_964586085.1). GTDB lineage: Bacteria > Chloroflexota > Anaerolineae > UBA4142 > UBA4142 > JACRBM01. The sequence goes on from CAZPIR010000053.1 coordinate 2,551, forward strand.
GCGAAATCGGTGGCACAGACGAAGAAAAAGCCGCCGCGTACATTAAAAAGTATGTAACCAAGCCGGTTGTTGCGTTCGTCGCCGGGCAGACAGCACCTCCCGGCAAACGCATGGGACACGCAGGCGCGATCATCGAAGGCGGCACGGGCACGGCGGCGGAAAAAATCGCGGCGTTCCAAAAAGCCGGTGTGCCGGTCGCGCGTTTCCCCGGCGAAGTTGCCGAACTCGTCGAGCAAAAACTAGCCAAGTTGAAAGCCAAAGCAAAACCGGTTGCGAAGAAAAAAGTTCGCAAGTAGTTTTGGAATCAAGTTTCAGGTTTAAGGTTGTGAACGTGAAACCTTAAACCTGAAACTGTACTAGGAGGCACGATGGACATTCTAGATCAGGTCATTTCATTTCTCGCCGATCAAAACATTGACGCGTACCTGGTCGGCGGTTTGGTGCGCGACCAATTGTTAGAGCGTCCGCTGTGCGACATTGACCTTGCGCTTGATGGAGATGCGATAGAGATTGCGCGTCAATTTGCGGACACCTGTGGCGGCGCGTTTTACGCGATGGACGAAGAGCACAATGTAGCGCGCGTGATTTTGCAGGACACGCACATTGATTTCGCGCAGTTGCGCGGCATGTTGCGCGAAGATTTATCCACGCGCGATTTTACGATCAACGCGATGGCGCGCGCGTTGGGCAGTAACGAACTGAGCGACCCGTTTCACGGACAAAAGCACCTGGAACAACGTCAGGTTTGCGCGGTGAGTGATGACGTATTCACGAATGATCCAGTGCGTCTTTTGCGCGCGATTCGTCTTGCGGGCGAATTAGGTTTTACGATTGGCGCGCACACCGAAAAACAGATGCGCCGTGACGCACACTTGCTCGCGTTTGCCTCACTCGAACGCGCGCGGGATGAGTTGTTCAAAATCCTCGCGCTGAATAATTTTGTTGCCGCGCTCAAACTCGCAGACGACCTGGGTGTGCTCGGCGCGTTATTGCCGGAACTCGCCGCGCTCAAGGGCGTCACGCAATCTGCACCGCACGTGTTCGAGGTGTTCGAGCACACGATGCGTGTGGCGGATGAATTGGAACGCATTCAGGTGCGTGGTTATGCCGAAGTGGCGAACGGCGAATTTGCCGCCGAACTGCAAACGCACATGGCGCAAATTGTTTCGGCGGATCGTTCGCGCGCGCAGTTGTTGCGGCTTGCCGTATTACTGCACGACCTGGGCAAAGCGGTGACGCGCACCGAAAGTGAAACCGGCGCGATTCACTTTTACGGACATGAAAGTATTGGCGCCGAGTTGAGCGCGACCGTCGCGCGGCGTTTGCGCTTGAGCAATGCCGAAGGCGAAATCATTACACGTGTGGTCGCGCAACATTTGCGCCCGACCTTGCTCGAAAAAGAAGGTCACATTTCCAATCGTGCGGTGCATCGTTTTTATCGTGATGCCGGCGAAACCGGGATTGATGTGTGTATCCTCGCGCTTGCCGACCGGCGCGGCACGTACGCGCCGAATGCGTACGGCGACGCCGATGTGCTCACGCGCGCAGTCAACACACGTTTGCTCGACGCGTACTTTTGCGCACGCACGACGATTGTCGAACCGCCGTTGTTGGTGGATGGGCGTTCGCTCATCAACGAGTTGCAACTCGAACCCGGCAAGCAGATCGGCGATTTGCTGATTATGATTCGGGAAGCCCAAGCCGCCGGTGAAATCAAAACGCGCGAAGAAGCGTTTGCGTTTGCGCGGGATATCTTGTCAAAGGACGAAGGACGAAAGACCAAAGCGAACTAGGCGTTCGTCTTTCGTTCTCTGTCATCGGTCGAATTATGGAACTCCAAGTAGCCGTTGCCAAAGTTTCAAAATGGGCAGTGCGTGAATCCGGCGACACGCTCGAAATGATCGAGCGTCCGCATGGCGGGATGTCGTTTGTGTTGGTGGACGGACAACACACCGGTCACGGCGCAAAACAAATCTCGAACCTCGTCGCGCGTAAAGCGATTTCACTGCTCGCCGAAGGTGTGCGCGATGGCGCCGCGGCGCGCGCCGCGCACGATTATCTCTATACCCAGTACGATGGTAAAGTGTCGGCTGAACTGCACATCGTTTCGATTGAT
>CAZPIR010000053.1:4676-11818 GCA_964586085.1 uncultured Anaerolineaceae bacterium
AGACGATTGTGATTTCGCGCAACAGTCATTGCCCCGCGTTGTTGAGTGACGGCACGACACTGCGTTTGCTCGACGAACCATCGCAGGCGATTGGGTTTCATCGCCGCATCAAGCCGGTTATCACCGAGTTGCCTCTCGAAACGCGCAAAACGGTCATCATGTTCACCGATGGCGTGCTCGACGCCGGCATTCGCTATGGACAAAAATTTGATGTGGCTGGATTTGTGCAAGCGCAACTCGAAGATGGAAATATGACTGCGTCGCAACTTGCCGATGCGATTTTGGCGCGCGCGAACGAGTTGGATCGCGGCAGAGCGAACGACGACACGAGTGTGCTTGTCGTGCGGGTCGCTCCGCGCACAGATCAAAACGACGCGCGCCGTTTGATGTTGCGGTTTCCAATCGAGTGATGAAAATCACGATTGTCGGTCCGTGTGCCGCGGGCAAATCCACGCTCGCCAAAAACTTGCAGGCGTTGGGCTATATCGCCGAAGACTGCGGTCAGGAACACTCCGAAGTCCAAACGATGTGGCAACGCCTCGCGCGTCCCGATGTGCTGATTTATCTCGACGCGAACCTTGCCGCGATCAATGCGCGGCGCAAGGTGACGTGGGAGCAAGCGTACCTCGACAAGATGAATCTCCGCTTGACGCACGCGCGTGCCCACGCGCATTTTTTGCTCGATACGACTGGTCTGACGATTGCCCAAGTCTGTGACCGCGTGGTGGAATTTCTCCAATCGCCAATCTCCCGTGCCTAACTCGGACTGGCAATTTGCTACTTTAGCCCACTTGGTTTATAATCGCATCCGTTTTGTCGAACGGAAATCTTTAGATTAGGTGAATGTAGACATGCGCGAACGAAACTATGCTATGCTCGTAGGGATTATTTTCCTTGCGCTCATTGCCGGGTGGATTGCTTTGGCCGACAATCCCGGCTTGCGCGTTGGTCCCATCCAAAAAGAAATCAAAGTCCACGAAGGGTTGGACTTGCAGGGTGGTTTGCAAGTGCTTTTGCAAGCCGATGGGGTGGATTGTAATACGGTCAGCAATGACGCGATGGATTCTGCCAAAGCCATCATCGAACTCCGCGTGAATGCGTTGGGTGTGGTCGAGCCGGTGATTCAACGCCAAGGCGTTTGCCGTATCGTCGTCGAGTTGCCCGGGTTGACGAATCCGGACGATGCAATTCGCACGTTTGGTAACACGGGCTTGCTCGAATTTATTGATGCGGGTGATACGGCGTTGGCACCCGGACAAATCGTGCAGACGACCGGTCCTTCGACTGTCGTTTTGCCGGGACAACCGATTCCCACCGTTACGCCGACAGCAGGTGTGACGAGCACGACGCCGGTTTCCGCAACGGTTTATCGCACGGTCATGACCGGGCGCGAACTACGCACGGCGAACGTGGCGTTTGGTCAGACGATGAATCAGCCGTACATTGATTTTTCGCTTTCGGACGATGGCGGCAAAATTTTCGCCGACTATACAACCAAGAACGTCAAAAAATATCTCGCGATCACGATTGACAAGCGGGTGATTTCCTCGCCGATCATCAACAGTGCCATCACCGAAGGACGCGGCATCATCGAAGGTCAATTCACGCTCGATGAAGCGCAACGATTCGTCGTGCAGTTGAAATACGGCGCTTTGCCGGTTGCGCTCAAAGTGGTCGAGTCGCGCGCGGTTGGTCCGACCCTGGGTCGCGATTCGGTGACCAAGAGTATCACGGCGGGCGTAATTGGTTTGGCGATTGTTGCGCTGTTCATGCTGTTCTACTATCGCTTGCCGGGTTTGCTCGCGGACCTCGCGCTGGTGGTTTACGCGCTGGTGGTGTTCGCGATTTATAAGGTGGGCATACCGGGAGTGTTCCCGTATGTGACCCTGACACTTCCGGGTATCGCTGGGTTTATCTTGTCCGTGGGTATGGCGGTGGATGCGAACGTGTTGATCTTTGAGCGCATGAAAGAAGAATTGCGTTCGGGTCGCTCGCTTGACCTTGCCATCGAAGCCGGGTTCAATCGCGCATGGACTTCGATTCGTGATTCGAACGTTTCGACGCTCATCACGTGCAGTATCCTGTTCTGGTTCGGCGCAAGCTTTGGCGCAAGCATCGTCGCCGGGTTTGCGTTGACGCTGGCAATTGGTGTGCTGGTCAGCTTGTTCACCGCAATTACGGTCACGCGCACGTTCTTGCGCCTGACGATGGATATGAACGTCACCGAAAATCATTGGTGGTTCGGGGTCTAAGATCATCCAACCTTCCAAGTCGCAAGACCTGGAAGGTTTTTTTATGCCGGAAAAAAACGTTCCCGTCGCTTTTATACGACGGGAACGTTTTAGGAAGGAGGGAGGAGCACAATGGGCCGCACCGCCCGTTTGACTCCGCCAATAATATCGCATTGATAAGTCGTAAGTTGGTCAAAGCCAAGTCATAGGTGTGTGGCAAAAATCACAAAGTGATTCCTTTGCCATTTTCATCGAGTTGTGCTAGAATGCGCGCCGTTCTCAAGAAATCATTTTGTACGTATTGGAGGTCCGTGTGCTGGACATTGTAGGAAAACGATATTGGTACTTTGCCGTGTCTTTTTTGGTGATTATTCCTGGTTTGATTGCGATGGCAATTCACTGGGGACAAACCGGGCAACCCTTCCGCCTGGCGATTGATTTTACCGGTGGCACGTTGCTCGAACTCAAATTCGACAAGGCACAAACTTTTAGCACTGACGATGTGGTCAAGACCTTTGCCCAGTTTGGCATTGTGAGTGATGTGTCAGTTCAAACTTCCGGCACGGATACGTTGATTATTCGCTCGAAAGAACTCGCGCCCGACACCAAAGCCAAGATCATCGCGGCTTTGGCTGACAAGTTAGGCAAGTTCACCGAACAGCGCGCCGAGTCGGTTGGTCCGGCAGTGGGTAGCGAAGTGACCCAACGCGCGACGATGGCGGTTGTTCTTGCCGCGATGGCGATTTTGCTCTACATCACTTGGGCGTTCCGTCGCGTGCCGCAACCGTTCCGCTATGGCGTCTGCGCCATCATTGCCTTGGTGCACGATGTGTTCGTCATCTTGGGCGCCATGTCCATCTTTGGCTTGATCTTTGGCTGGGAAGTGGACGCGTTGTTCTTGACCGCCACCTTGACCGTCATCGGTTTCTCGGTGCACGATACGATTGTGGTGTTCGACCGCATCCGCGAAAACATGGGACGCTTGCGCGGGATTCCGTTTGAGGACGTGGTCAATCACAGCATCCTGCAAACACTCGACCGCTCGATCAACACCGTGTTGACGACCTTGTTCACCTTGAGTGCGATCATCCTCTTTGGTGGCGTCACGATTCGTCACTTTGCCTTGATTATGTTCATCGGTATCTTTAGCGGTATGTACTCCTCCATCTTTAACGCCGCGCCCCTGCTCGTCGTGTGGGAAAATGGCGAGATCGGCAAATTCTTTAATCGCTCGAACAATCAGCAGAAAAAAGCCGCCGCCTAAGTTGGATTCGGATTTCGTTTTCACAACAGCCACCTCGAATCGAGCGTGGCTGTTTGTTTTGACGCTCCTAGTCGCTTGTGTTAAGATACGTTCGTGACCTCGCCATTTTATGCGCGCCCGGCGCGCTCCGAAGATAAAGCCGCCATTCTCGCGTTTTGCCAAAACACGTTCAGTTGGGGCGATTACATTGCCGACGTGTGGGATGGCTGGCTGAACGATTCGACCGGTTGTCTCATTGTCGGTCAAGCCGATGGACAAGCTGTGGGTGTTTTGCATGCACAGCCCATCGAGGGCAGGGTTGTGTGGATTGAAGGTTTGCGCGTCCATCCCGATTTTCGGCGTCAAGGAATTTCCTCCGCGATGGAACGCGCGGCGCGTGAATGGGCGCGCGCGCAAGGTTATCGTTTCACCCGTTTGGTGACGAGCGTAAAAAATGTTACCGCGCAACAAGCCATCGCGGCGTACGGTTATCATTGCATTGCGCGATTCGGTGAGTGGGATGCGCCTCCACAATCCGGCGAGCCGTCGCGCATCGCCTTGCCCTCCGATGATGAAACCTTGTTTGCCCAGTGGGGCACGTTTCCGCCGCGCGTCGCGGGACAGGTGCTATTGCCCAATCGCGATTGGCGCTGGTCGTACCTCACACGCGCGCGAATGAATGCCGCTTTGAATGCCGGCGAGGTGCGCACTGTCGAGCGCGGCTGGATGTTGGTGCATCACGAGCAAGGCGACGATTGGAGCGCATTGATTGTTCACGCGCTCGTGGGCGATGCGGACGCGCTCCGCGCCCTCGCCCTCGCCGCGCGCGCCGAAGCCGGTTATCGGGGCTTTCAACGCGTCGAGTTGATTGTCGCCGATCATTCTCTGCTGAACAATGTGTTGACCGAAACCGGTTACAATCTTGCCGGGGGCATGTTGGTTTACGAGCAAATTTTGGAATGAAGTATTTTTACCTGTCCCTTTTTATTTTCCTCGCCGCGTGCGCGCCAGTGACGATTCCTTCCTCGGCGCCGCCGCCAACCGCCACGCTCATCGTGAGTGCGACCAATCCCGTTGCCACTATTCTGCCAACTCAAACCGCTCCGGCCACGCGTGTTGCCAATGCGACGACCGAGCCCACGCGCATTCAAACCATCGCGCCGCTCGCGTTGAATTACGAAAAAAATGCGCGCGCAATTTTGCTCGAAGCCGATACGCTTGGCATGACCCAGGTTCCGCGCGACGCGCATGTGCCCATGTTTCGTTTGTACGGCGATGGCACGATTATCTTTGCTGGTGAATCCACTCTGCAGGCATCAGGACTCGATGCAGTTGTGCGTGTCGGACGTTTGACTGATTCGCAAATTCAAACCTTGCTCAACGATTTGAACCAGACCGGTTTTTTTACACTCCAGGATTACTACGAGCCGCGCGTCAAATCGCCAGACTCGGCGACTGCGACAATCAGCGTTTACCTCGCGCGCGCAAAAATGGTGCGCGTCTATGCGCCCGACGATCCCAGTGCGCCCAAATCGTTTGCGGACGCGTACGCCTTGATTCAACGCGCGATTCCCGTGGACGCGCAAACGTTTACGCCGAGCGATGCGTACTTGAGCGCAACGCTCGCCGGCGCGGCGAGCGAAATTTCGAGCGCGAGTTTCGGCGAATGGAAATCGGTGAATTTGCGATTGAGCGATGTGGCGGATGGTGTGACAATCGCGGGAAATAATTTCGACACGATTGCTTCGCTCGTCAGCAAAAATTACCCGAGTACTCTGTTTCGTGATGGTGAACGTGTCTATCGCGTGCGCTTTGCGCCGAACCTGCCGCGCCCTGCGCATCTCACTGATTGGGTCGGCACGATTCTAAACGCGCCGCGCGAATTCGATGGACGCGCGTTCGACATTGTTGGCTATTTTCGTGGTTGGAACGTGTACGGCGAAGCGCGCGGCAATCCGCCAGTCTCGCGCAGTGATTGGGTCATCGCCGATGCGAGCGGAGCGATTTATGTGACCGGTGCGCCGCCGCGTGGACTCGACCCAGCGTCGCGCGTGGATGCGTGGACGGTGATTCGTTTGCGCGCGACGGTCAATTACGTTCGTCTGGGCACGAGCCATTTAGAGTTGCGTCGCGTGGATGTTGTGCCGAATGAAATTGCCATCGCCACGCCGGCATCTATTCCTATGCTTATGCCGACACTTGTGGCTTTGCCGGTTGCCACACCGACACTCGCGCCGACGACGACTCCTTCGCCGGTGCCGCCCACACGCACGCCGACACCGACGCGCATCATTCCCACGCGCACACCGGTTCCCAACATCACCACCTCGGATGCGGCGATTGCGATCATCAAGAAAAATTTCCCCGAAGTGGCGAACATCAAACCCAAGGGCACAAATGCCCTGGGCGCGACGACCGACATCCAGGTCATTTTGCCGCGACAAGATGCGTGGCTGATGGTGTTCTGGGAAGGTTGGGGCGATTGTCCATCGGGTTGCGTCAATCAACGCTACACGTACTTTGCCGTCGAGCGGGACGGGCGTGCCACCAAGGTCGGCGAGTACTCACGCATTTTCAACTCGGATAAAAATGCGTTCGAGGAAAAGGGTTCGCCGTTGTGGGGTGTCCCCTGACCAAATTCCCTTTGCGCGTGCGCGCGTCCCAGTATAAAATAATCGCATTGCTGGGATGTGTGTGCGTGTTTCTAATTTTGGTTGCGCGTGCCGATGCCCAGTCGAATGCGGCGCTCGATTTACTTGCGCGCATTAATCGCGAACGTGTGTCGCGCGGACTGGCACCGTATGCCTTGAACGCATCGTTGACGACCGCCGCGCAAAATCATGCGAACGATGCGGTGAGGACCGGCAAGTACGGACATGTTGGTTCGGATGGTTCGATGGCGATGGATCGCGCGGCGCGTGCCGGGTACGGCGCGTACAGTTGGGGTAGACGCATCGGCGAAAACTGGGCGAACTATCACGATGTGGCGAGCGCGATGACAATGTGGATGGACAGCGCGCCGCATCGCGCAAACATTTTGCACGCGCTCTATCGTGAAATCGGCATCGGGGTTGTCCCGACCCCGGTTGGCACGACAATGTATGTCCTGGTGTTTGGTGCGCAACCAAATGTGTTGCCGGTTTTTATCAACGATGGCGCAACGCGTACGAATGAGTTGAATGTGCGTTTGACCTTGACCACCGAGGATGTGGCAGCGAGTGGGGATGGCACGAGCATTGGCAAGCCGACCCAGGTACAAATTTCCAACGTGGCGAATTTTGTCGGCGCAACGTGGCAACCATTTGCCTCCTCGCTCAAATGGACGCTCGACGAAGACGACACAAACAAAACGGTTTACGTGAAATATCGGGATGCCAAAGGTCGCACCGCAACATCGAGCGCAACGATTGGGTTTGGCGCGGTGAGCCAATCGTCAACCGCATTGCGCGCGCCCGTCGCGCAAATCACGGCGACGACTACTCGCGCAGTGACGAGCACGCCGCTCCCAAGTGTAACACTCACACGCACGGCGACGCGCGGTTCTACGTTGTTCGCGCCGACCGTGCCGGTTACGTCGGCGGCAACTGCAACGTCAACCAGCACGCCATCGCCCACGCCGACTGAGATGGCGACTGAGACGCCGACGCCAACGGTCGCCGCCACGACGA
>CAZPIR010000053.1:11828-13037 GCA_964586085.1 uncultured Anaerolineaceae bacterium
GATTGTGGCAACGCCAAGCGCGAGCGCATCGGCGACCCAGGAATCACCCAGCCCGATTGTGTTGGGCGCATACGTCGGCAGTTTGTTGTTGAGCGTGATTGCGATTGCGAATCGTCTCGCCGCCAAATAGGTTTCTACTTGAACAACTATTTCAATGCGCGTAACCTGGTTCTGTTGTTGATGCTGGTCTTGTTGACTTCGTGCAACATGCCGGTGATTTTTGCATCGGCATCCGCGCCGGCGGAGGTGGACGAGTCCACCACGTATGTCGTCCAGCCGAACGACACCTTGAGCCAAATTGCCGCGCGGCACTCGACTACCGTCGAGCAATTGGTTGAACTCAACCGCGAACTCTATCCGCAAATTGCGCGCGACCCGTCACGCATTAAACCCGGTTGGCATTTGCGCTTGCCCCCGCCCGGCGCGATTGCTTCGGCGCGCGCAGGTGCAGAAGTGGCGGGACACGCGGAGAGTCTTGAGCAATCGGTTGACCTGGTGCTGACAGAGATCAATGCGACGCGCGCACAACGCGGCTTGGCTCAGTTGCGTGCTGACGCAACGTTGACGCGCATGGCAAATGACCGATGCGCGGATATGGTCGCGCGCAATTATTTTAGTCATTACGATCCGCAGACCGGGCAACAACCCTTGATGCGTTATTTGCAAACGACCCAGTATATGTATCGTACTGCCGGCGAAAATATCGCCGAGGTCAAGAACGAAGCCGTCTGGGTTCCGCCCTGGCTCACGGTGCTCGCGCGCTATTCGCCGCAAGACCTTGCGCATCAATTTGTGGTGGGTTGGCTTAATAGCCCGGATCATCGCGCCAATATTCTCAACGGACAATATCGGCGCACGGGCATTGCGCTTTCGGCGAGCGGCGATGCGCGGCGTGTGGTGGCGACTCAATTGTTTTCGGACTGATTCAGGAGGTGAGATTTGGTTCAAGGCTCTGGCTTGGCTCCGTACATTGTTGACCTGACCGTCGAACGCACGCGCGATCAAGCATCGGCGCTTGCCGAGTTTGCCGTGCGCATCGAACCGTTTGCCGGTGAACTGCTCGCCGCATGGACGCGCGCGTATCGTGAGGTCGTGTCGAATTATCCGCAAACCGGCATGTTTGCCTCTGGCGAATTATCCGAAGACGTGGCGCGCGCTTTTTTTACCGGCCTGCGTGCCGCGAATTTGCGCGAAGCATTTCGCGTGCTC
>CAZPIR010000054.1:0-12990 GCA_964586085.1 uncultured Anaerolineaceae bacterium
GCAGTTTTGGTTTGCAGTAACACAATCGTAGGGGCGCACGGCTGTGCGCCCCTACTTTTTCAGGACAAGCTATGAATCGTATCCTCGGATTATTTTTCCTAATCCTCGTACTCACGGCGTGCCAACCGACTCTCGCCACACCCACCCCGTCGCCCACGCCCGATACCTCGTTCATTCGTCAGGCATGGCAAAAGAGTCCGCACGCGAACACGTTCGATCAAGGCAAGGGACCGAACACGTACTGTGCGCGATGCCACTCGCCGCGCAACTGGGACCCCGCCGCAAAAATCGACCCGCAACCAAATTGTGTCTCGTGCAAATTCTCGTTCGACCCGGCGATGCGTGTGGCGAAAAGTAATCCGCCCGTTGCCAAAGCGGACTGGAAAGATATTGGTTGCGAGGTGTGTCACAGAACCGAGAACGGCGTCACGTTGAAACAAATCGCGTGGCTCGATAATGCGACGGGCAAGTACGAAGCTGTTGCCAACGCAACCGCGCTCTGCGAAAAATGTCACACGAACACGGAAACGATTCGCCGCAAGCGTGAGTTGGGCGCGAGCGCGCACAAGGATTACACGTGCGTTCAGTGTCACGATGCTCACTCGACGGCGGCGAGTTGTTCGACGCAAATGTGTCATCCCAACATCCTCAAACCGGCGCAACCCATCCTGGGTCATGATAAATCGCACGAAACGGTTTCGTGCATCGCCTGTCATGATGCCTCGCAATTCAAGGTCGGCATTGACAAACCGAGTGGGATGTGGACAACCTTTCGCACAACCGAGTTGATGGGACGTTCGACGACCGCCGTGTTTCAATCACACAACGTGGCGCGCGCGGTGGATTGCAACAAGTGCCACGTGCCGAACAATCCTTGGGGACTCAAACCGGTGAGTGGCGCGAAATGAAATTGCGCGCGTTGTTCGTTCTCGTAATCCTGGGTCTGCTTGCGTTTGTCCCAATCCAGGTCAACGCGCAAGCAAGCCCGTTGACGATTGGCGTCACAAGCCCGTCCGAAAACGAGACGTTCTATTCCAGCCCCAGCACGTTGCAGTACAGCATTCAGATCAAGGGCTGGGTCAAGACCACGCATCCCGAACCTAGTTTGGTGCGCGTGCGTCTCGATATTTTGCGCGACAATGTCGTGACCGCAAATACGACCACGCGTTTGAATGAGGATGGCTCGTTCGCGTTCGATGTGACCGTTGACCCGGATGCGCCGCGCGGCGAATTTACCATCGCCGAGATTGAGAACGGGTGCGAGAATTGTCATTATCAGGCGAACCTGGCATTGCCGCGCGGGAAAATAATTTTGCGCGTCACGGCAATCGAACCATCGGGACGCCAAGCCACCGCCGACCGGCGCATTATCGTGGATCGTTCGACGTACAACACGGTGCCGGTGCGCGTCGTGCGCGCCGATCAACCAAATGAGCCGGTTGCGAATGTTCCCGTGTCGAGTGTGACGCGTTTGTATTTTTGGCGCGCGCGGCATCACACGGGTGTGACGAACGCGAATGGCGAAGCGCGCGTCCAGGTCGAGACCTTGAGCCAAGCGCCGACGCGCTATCTCTTTCGCGTCGAGCCGACCATCGTGGATGGCGTGTTGTTCGAGAGCGTCGCGCCGGTGACCGTTACGTTTCCTTCGAGCGTGACTGCGCCGATCACGTTGCGCGTGACGAGTCGCCACGGCGAAATTGCCGGGAACCTGGACAATGCGAACCAGCCCGTTGTCTTGCGCGCGATTTATTTGCCGACTGGCGCGAGTTTCAAAACACAATCTGCGACGAGCGGCGCGTTTCGATTTGCCAATTTGCCGATTGGGGCGTACCTGGTTTTGCCGGAAATGCGTGGCAAACCACAGACGATTGACCTCACGCAAACCTACTCGGCGACGATGACATTGGCATTGAACGCGAACGCGCATGGCAACACGTTGAGTGGACTGGTGCGTGATGCACAAAGCGCGCCGCTTCCCTTTGCGTGGGTTGCGCTCGATAAAGTGGGAGTCACACAACGCAACGCGCCGGACTCGGGCGCGTACTCGATTGGCGATCTACGCGAATCATTGACAACCGTTGCTTCTGCGCCCGGCTATTTCAATCAAGCCCAGGTCGTTGACCTCAGCGCGAATCGTGTTGCCGATTTTGCGTTGACGCGCCGACCCGAAACGCAATCCATCGCGTGGGGCGACGGCGAAGTTGTGGTGCCGCCGGAATCCCAAGTTCGCGCGGACAAACAAAATGTCGCGCTCGATTACGGTTGGCTGTGGGGCAATTCAAATGCCGCGCATCCCTTGACGATTCGCGTTGCCGATGCGACGATTACTTTATCGGCTGGTAAATTTGCCATCGAATATTTTCCGGATCGTAACGTAGCGTGGTTTTATCTGAGCGAAGGCGTGGCGACCGTACGCGCGAATAATGAAATTGCTCTGCGCGCCGGCGAAATGGTGACGTTGATGAATGCGCGCTTGACGCCGGTGCCGCTCGATTCGTTTGTCGTCACCGCGCTCAATCCGGTGAATGGCTCGCCGATTATCCCAACGTGGGAACCCACGCTCGACGCGCGCGCGCGCGATCAACTCGCGCAAATGGGCGTGAGCATCGCGCAGGTCACGACATTTGTAACCTATTTTGTCATCGTTTTGGTACTTGGCTTGTCACCTCTCGCGGCTATATTGTGGTGGTGGCGACGCCGTTCGCTCAAAATTTAGCAACTAGAAATAATCTATCATCCAAACACACGGACATGCACAGCGCAATTTTTGTGTGGCGTCCGTGTGTTTCTGCGACAATGGAGTAAACATGGAATCCAAGTGGAACGAAGTTTTGACCGGTGAGATGCTGACGTGCGCGTTACTCAGCAAGGCGTATTACGTTTATCCCGACCAGGCATGGTTGCAATCGTTGGTCGAAGGCGACGTGTTCGCCGAAGCGCCGTTTGCATCGGAACAACCCCAGGTCGTCGCCGCGTTGCAACTTTTGCAAGCATGGAGTCGCGGCGTGTCCGAGCAAACCATCGAAGACGTGCGGGTAGATTACACGCGCTTGTTCATCGGACCCGGCAAAGTGTTGACGCCGCCCTGGGAATCGGTATTTTTTAGCGAAGAGCGTTTGACGTTTCAACAAGAGACGCTTCAAGTGCGCGAGTGGTACCGACGTTTTGGTTTGCAACTCGAACGCCTGTATCAAGAGCCGGACGATCACATCGGACTGGAACTTGAATTCGTCGCGCATTTGGCAAAGCTGGGTCTGGTTGCGCTCGAACAAAACGACCAGACCAAGTTTGACGAACTGCTCGACGCGCAGAAAAATTTTATCGTCGAACATCCTGGACGTTGGGCGTTCGAGTGGTGCGCCCAGGTCGAGGCGCAAGCGCAAACTGATTTTTATCGCGGCATTGCTTTGCTCACGCGCGGTGTGCTCGCGGAAATCGTGCGCGTGTTGGATGTGAAAATTCCAGCGGGGAAAAAAGCGTGAACCTATTTTCTGTTGCCGGCAAACTCGCGGCGGCAGATCAACCGCCCGTCACGTTGGAAGCAACGCGTTGCGTCCGCGTGAAAGATAAACTCTCGACGTGTGAACTGTGCGTGCGCGCGTGTCCCGTCAACGCGATTCGTTTGAATGCGCCGGTCGCGCTTGACGAAAAAGTTTGCGTCGCGTGCGGCTTGTGCGTGCGTGTGTGTCCGGTCGGCGCATTCTCCGGCGACGATGGCACAACCGATTTGCTGAACTGCGTTGCGCGTTTGAATGCCCAGGTCGTCGAATTGGTTTGCCCGCGTCATCCGCAAGCGGACAAGGGAGCAAACGAAAACGCAACCGTGATTCGCGCGAACACGTGCTTGGCTTCGCTTGGTTCGTCCGCGTACTTGCGATTACTCTCCCAGGTTTCATCTGTCGCGATTCGTTTGGATGCATGCGCCGAATGTCCCATCGGTCGCGTGCAACCGGACATTGCGAACGCACTCGATCCAGTGAGCCAAGTATTTCCGGAACGCGCCATCGCGATCACGGAAAAACCCGGAACGAATGCGAAAACGCGTACCGTCTATGAAGCCAAAGCTCCGCCGGTTTCGCGTCGTGATTTTCTGCGCGTGCTCACCGGCGAATCGGTACGCACCGCCGTGCGCGCGTTCGCCAACGACAGCGACGAAACCCCGGCAGGGAGTGTTTTGCCGCGCGAACGTGTGCGCCTCGTCAATACACTGCGCCAACTCGCGCCCGCCGATCAAAACCTCCCGGCATCTTTTATCGGCGCGATGCGTTTGAGTGTGGACGATAAATGTAATGCGTGTGGCGTGTGTCCGCGTGCGTGTCCGACCGGCGCGTTGCATTTTTCGACGCAAGACAACACGACCTATGCGTTGACCTGCTTGGTCGCGAAATGCACCGACTGCGGCGCGTGCCTCGACGTGTGCGAGCCGCAAGCATTGCATCGCGAAGGCACGCCGACGCTTGCCGAGTTTATTGCCAGCGAGCCGATGACGTTGAAAAGCGGTACGCTCAAGCAGTGCGATAAATGCAACACGTGGTTTGCCGCGCACATCGAGGGCAACCTGTGTCCGATTTGCGATTTTCGGCGGCGCAATCCGTTCGGCAGTATGCGCCCGCGCGCGGTGCGCGAGAGGCAAACATGATCGTCGAGCTTACACCAGAAAATATCGGACAAGTTAAAAATCAACGACTCGCCGCGTACGCGGCAATTTATCAAAACATCGAACGCGAGTTTTGGGCGAACGTGCGCGAGCTGGGTCTTCAAGTGGATGCGTACGATGATTGTGCCGAGGTGGCAAGTAAGATCGCGAACGTCGTGAGCAAGGGTGCGGCGCGACGCAACGACGACAAGAGCATTGTGGTCAATCACATCTCGCCCTCGTGCGCCGCGTGTCAAACCGGGTTGGGCACGGCGACATTTTTTATTTCGCTCAAATGCCATCGCAATTGTTTTTTCTGTTTCAATCCGAACCAGGAAAATTACGCCGAGTTTCAAACGCAGAAACGCGACTGCGTGCGCGAGTTGGAAGAAATTTTTCAAAGCGGCGCGCGGTTGGAACACATTGCGCTCACCGGCGGCGAGCCGTTGTTGCATCGCGACGAGACAATTGAGTTTTTCAAATACGCGCACGAAAAATTTCCGCACGCGTACAAACGTCTCTACACGTCCGGCGATCATCTGGATGTCGAGTTGTTGACCGCGCTCCAAAACGCGCACCTTGACGAGATTCGTTTCAGCATTCGCCTGTACGATTCGGAGCAAGCACGCCGCCATACGTACGATCGCATCGCGCTTGCCAAAGTGTACATTCCGAATGTTATGGTCGAGATGCCGGTTCTGCCGGGTGCGCTTGACGAGATGAAACAAGTTCTGTTGAAACTCGACGAACTAGGTGTGTTCGGCATCAACCTGCTCGAATTTTGTTTTCCGTTGAACAACGCCGAGGTGTATCGCGACAAGGGCTATCGCATCAAGCATCGTCCGTTTCGTGTGCTCTACAATTACAGTTACGCCGGCGGCTTGCCGGTCGCGCAAAGCGAACTCGATTGTCTCGACCTGGTCGAGTTTGCGCTCGACCAAAAATTGAAACTTGGCGTACATTACTGCTCGCTCGAAAACAAACACACGGGTGAAGTATATCAACATCACTTTGAGCAAAAAATTCCGGCGCATCTGTATTTTTCGCCCAAGGATTATTTTCTCAAATCCGCCAAAGTGTTTGGCAAAGACATTCATCAGGTCTTGACGATTTTTGAAAAGCAGGGCTATCGCGATTTTCAACGCAATCGTGACCGCTACTATCTCGAATTTCACGTCAGCCAAATCCCCACGCTGAAAGAACTCGACCTCGAAATCGGCATTTCGACGAGCGTGATGGAAGCGCGACCGGACGGCAATGTTCTGCGCGAACTCAAAATTGACGTGACCACGCCGCAAACCTTCGATCTCGCGAACGATGTTTAGAAATCACCCAAGCGGGTGATGACACATTAGCGAATTGGGTGTATACTCGGCTCGTCTTTAACAAAATATTAATTTCTCCAAGCTCGTGTGCCTGTGGCGATTTCGCTATGGCTAACGAGCCGGACTCTGAGCAAATCTCAGAGGGCAATGCAAGTTGCCGTGGGTGCGTATGGAAACGTGCGCGCCTCCGCGATATTTGGAAAGGAGAAGCTGGTTCGGTGTGTATTTGGTGTGCCAGACTCTTTTCCGGGTCTGGCATTTTTTATTGACGAGGAATGACCATGCACGATTTCAAAAATTTTTTCGAGGCGAGTGCGCGACAACATCAAGAACATTTGTGCCCGCGTCAGGTGTTGGGCGTGCGCATGGGCACGTACGCCGGCGAATTACTCGATCTCGATTTGCCGCAAAATGACAAGCGCTTGTTTGCGTTCGTCGAGACGGATGGTTGTTTGATTGATGGCATTTCGAGCGCGACGAATTGCACAATCGGACATCGCACGATGCACGTGATTGATTACGGCAAGACCGCCGCGACGTTCGTGGACACGGAAACCGATCGCGCGATTCGCATTGCGCCGACCATCGAATCGCGCAAGCTCGCGCAACGCTATGCGCCCGATGCGCCTGATCGCTGGCACGCGCAACTCACCGCGTACCAAGTGATGCCGACAAATGAATTGCTCACCGCGCAACGTGTGGTGCTCACGATTTCACTCAAGGCGATCATCAGTAAACACGGAATGCGGGTGGTGTGCGAGCAATGCGGCGAAGATATTATCAACGAACGTGAGGTGCGCGCGGAAGGACAAATTTTGTGTCGCGCGTGCGCGGTGGGAGCGTACTATTCGGAAGTCAAAAGTCAAAAGTCAGAATCCAGAATGATTGCTTTCCCTGCTTTCTGATTACTGACTACTGGATTCTCAAAATGATTGATACTTTTGGTCGTAACATTGAATACATGCGTCTCTCGGTCACGGAAGCGTGCAACTTTCGTTGCGCGTACTGCGCGCCCGATGGATACGTCGCGCCGTCCACTTCGCCGCTGACGCTCGATGAAATCGCGAGTGTCGTCCGTTCGGCGGTTGCGCTCGGCGTGACGAAAATTCGCTTGACCGGCGGTGAGCCACTCTTGCGGCGCGACATTGTCGAAATCGTGCGCACGATTGCTTCGATCGAAGGCATTCGCGATCTCGCGTTGACGACGAACGGCTTTTTACTCGAACGTCTCGCGCAACCGCTTGCCGATGCCGGGTTGAATCGCGTCAATATCAGTCTCGATAGTCAGAGCCGCGAACGCTTTGCAAAAATCGTCGGCGTGGATGCGTTCGATGCGGTGTGGTCTGGAATTCTGGCGGCGGAACGCGCCGGACTCGCGCCGTTGAAAATCAATGTCGTCGCGATGCGTGGCGTCAACGACGACGAGTTTGAAACTTTGGCGCGGCTCACGATTGAGCGCGATTGGCACGTGCGTTTCATCGAGTTAATGCCGGTTGGCATGGGTGATGCGGCGCGCAAATTTTTCGATGAACATTTCATCGCGGCGAGCGAACTCATCGCACGCTTGCCCGCGTTGATGGCGGGCGAAGCGCCACGCGGCAATGGTCCCGCGCGCACGTATCGTTTGCCGGACGCGCGCGGCACGGTCGGGTTCATCACGCCGGCGAGCGAACATTTTTGCAACGCGTGCAATCGCATTCGAGTCACGGCATCGGGTTCGCTGTGTGCGTGCCTGTTCGGTGATCGCGGTGTGGATATGCGCCAGGCATTGTGTCAGGGCGTCAGCCAGGAAGCATTGCAAGAATTGCTTGCACGCGCGATTGACTCGAAACCGGAACAGCATCCGTTTGGCGAAGGTTTCAAGATTCAAGCGGGTGCCATGTCCATGATTGGTGGATAGCGCCAAGCGCCATAAAATTAGTGATGGCGATAAAAAAACTCGGTATGTCTCAAGGACTCCCGAGTTTTTTTGTTTGCTTTGATAAATCGTGGGACGAGGCTTGAGCGCAAATTGCGTATCGCTTATTCGACAATTGGGATGATTTCGATATAATCCCGGCAATCAAATGCGATGGACTGTGCGCGGACTGTGAATCAAAAATTAACTGTGGCTCAAAAAAATAGCTCGACGATGCCTAACCCATCTCGTGAGGCGTATGCGAATCTTCCCGCGGCTTATCGAGCGGTCGCTTTTGAAGAACGCGCACCTATCGCAACGAGTCCGCCACGCGTGGTTTTCATCGAAGTGACCAATCGTTGTAACCTGACCTGTGTTACCTGTCCGCGCACCTTTGTCCGTCACGAAAATTCCCAGACGCTTGAATGGGAAAATTTTCTCCGCGTGACCGAACAGTTCCCCGCCATGCAACGCGCCGTTCTGCATGGCATCGGCGAGCCGTTACTGAACCACGACCTGGTGCGGATGGTCGAGTATCTCAAAACACGTAACGTCACCGTGCTGTTCAACACAAACGCCACCTTGCTCACGGAAGAGCGCGCGCGTCAGTTGATTGCGCGCGGGCTGGATGAAATTCGCGTCTCGCTGGACGCGGCAAACCCCAGCACGTACACCCAAATTCGCGGCGCACCACGCCTGCCGCAAATTATCCAGAATCTCCAGCGCCTGGTCGAGATCCAACACGCCTTGAAAGCGGACAAGCCGCGCGTATCCATCTGGATGACCGGCATGCGTGAAAACATTGGCGAACTGCCCGGACTGGTTCGGCTCGCGGCGCGCATCGGCGTGCGCGAAGTGTACGTGCAACGCATGGTGTACTATCTCGATCACGTCAATCCGCCGGGCTGGATGGAGCGGGGGCACGCGCTCTTTGCGGATTTTGACACAGGCATCAACGGCATTCTCGAACAAGCCGAAATACTCGCCGACGAATTGGGCGTAACCCTGCGCGCTTCCGGCGCGACCGACCCGCGCCACTCACTCGCGCAAGCGCCGAGCAATGATGCGCGCCCGTGGGTGGCTTGCTTGCGTCCCTGGTCAACCGCCTACGTCACCGCGAATGGCAATTGTCTGCCCTGTTGCATGACGCCGTTTGCAACCCAGGATTACGCCTCGCTCAACCTGGGCAATCTCTTTCAACAACCTTTTGACGAAATTTGGAACGCAGAAAAATACCGCGCGTGGCGTCACGAATTATTGAGCGATACGCCGCCCATGGCTTGTCGTGGATGTGGCGTTCATTGGAGTCTCTAACACCGCGAATTTGATTGGATACGGCATGACGCAAACCCAAATTGATTGCAAACCAAATTTTCCGTTCAAGCTGTGGTTGTACACCAACTATGATTGCAATTTGCGCTGTGCGTACTGCGTTGCCCAATCGAGTCCGACCGCCTCGAAACGCGCGCTCGGGTTGGAAAACGTTAAACGATTGGTGGACGAAGCAATCGCGTTAAATTTCACCGATTTGTTTTTCACTGGCGGCGAGCCATTCATACTCGATGAAATTTACGCGATGTTGGCATACGCCTCCGCGCGCGCGCGAACAACCGTACTGACAAACGGGATGCTGTTGCGCGGCACGCGCTTGGAAAAATTAGTCGCGATCAAAAATCCCAACCTTATTCTGCAAGTCAGTCTCGACGGCGACACGGCAGACAGCCACGACGCCTATCGCGGCAAGGGTTCGTGGAGCAAAACCGTGGAGGGTATTCGCCTACTGCAGGAACATGGTTTCGGCGTCACACTCAGCACGACCGAGACGCCGGCAAATCACGACCGAATGGATGCGCTCTGCACATTTCATCGCTCACTCGGCATTCCCGAAGAAAATCATTTCGTGCGTCCGCTCGTTCATCATGGTTTTGCGGAAACCGGACTTGCGGTAGACCCGACCAACCTTGTCCCCGAAGTTACGGTGAATGTGGAAGGTGTTTACTGGCATCCGCTCTTGACCGAGCCCGAGTTGCGCGTGAGCGACCAACTCTTTCCGCTTGCCGCCGCCGTCATGCATATTCAACAACAATTGGAAAAACGGGTGACGACCGGTCAAGCGCCGCGTCTGAGTCTCAAGTGAGGATAGCGCCATTCGCTTCCGTGTGAAGCCTACTTGTGCAAAAGGAAAAAACATTTCGTCAGCACACCGTTCGACATGCCGCCTGATCTGGCTTGGCGCACTGTCGCTCATCCCGTACGGCGCGGCATTCTATCTGCAAGACTTGCGCGCGCACACCGTCGAATTTGAATGGGCGTTTTTGAGCGCATTCGCATTGTACGCCATCGCCGTGCTCATTGTTCTGCCCGCCGACCATCACGCGCCTCGCCTTGCCTTTATCTTTGGCTGGGCGATTCTCTTTCGCGCGCTTTTGATTTTTACGCCGCCCACGCTTTCGGATGATATGTATCGTTATGTCTGGGATGGGCGCGTGCAAGCGCACGGCATCAACCCGTACGCCTTTCCACCGAATGCGCCGCAACTCGAATTTCTGCGCGACGATGCTGTGTGGCAACACGTCAATCGCAAAGAAGCCGTGACCGTTTATCCGGCAGGCGCGGAAATCGCATACGCTGTGTTGTGGCGCATCGCGCCGGATAACGTGCGTTGGTTTCAAATCGTGATGGCGGGAGCCGACGTGCTTGCCGGCGGATTGCTGGTTTTGCTTTTGCGCGCATTGAAATTGCCGGACGCGCGCGTGTTGATCTATCTCTGGAATCCGCTCGTGATTTTTGAAACGGCGCACGCCGCGCACGTGGATGGACTCGTCCTGCCGTTGCTCGTCGCCGCATTTCTCGCGCGCGCCAAACATCGCGCTGGCTTGACCGGCGCGTTGCTTGGCTTTGCCACCGCGCTCAAATTGTATCCGGTAATTCTCCTGCCCGCATTATGGCGTCCGCGCGATGACTCGGGACGCTGGCATATGGCGTGGCAAAAGCCGCTCGCGTTTGCCATCGCGTTTGCGTTGCCGTACATTCCATACCTGGGACAAGGCGTTGGCGTGATGGGCTACTTGCCCCACTATTTTGCCGAACGATTTAATATGGGCATCGCCGGCATCATCACCGAACTGATCGAACATCCGCCCGCGCCGGTGTTTGTCGCGCTCGCATCAAGCGTTGATGGCTCTGCCCCGCGCATCGTCAACGGATTGCTTGGCGCGGCGCTCCTCGTCGTCAGCGTCGCGTTGCTCGTGCGTCCGGCGCGCGATGCGACCGATGCTTTGCGTCGTTGCCTTGTACCGATTGGCGCGTTCACCTTGCTCACGCAAAATCTTTTTCCCTGGTATATGCTTTGGCTTGTTCCATTGCTGGCGTTATTTCTTCAACACGGACGCTATGGTTTGCAGTTTGATGCGTGGACAGGTTGGTTTGCGTTCACTGGTCTCGTCGCGCTGGCGTACACTTTTTTTATTGATTGGCAACCCCTCACCTGGGCTTGGCTGTTGGAGTTTGTGCCGCTCTATGCGATTCTCGTTATCGCCGGTGTCCGCGCGCTTGGCGCTTGGCGCGCGCGTCTTTGAACACACCCGCGCTATTCAACTCACGATCTTGGCGTTGGCCAGTGCGCTGATTTACGTAAGTGCGTTCGTTCTGCAGTACAATTTGCTCGATTACTGGGATCAACCGGAACTCACGATTGCAAAAATCGCGCGCGGCGATGGGTCTGCCGGGTTCGAGTACGTCGTGGCGTTCATTGCATTGTTTGTCGCCTATGCGCTTGCGATGCGAATCACCGCGCGAACTCACCACAAGCTGATGTGGCTCATCGTCATCGTCGGCGCGGTGATGTTCAACTTCGTGATGCTTTGGCTCTACCCGGTAGATTCGGCGGACATTTTCGACAACATTATGCGCGGACGTATTCAAGCGCGCTATCACGCCAATCCGTTTTACGATACGCCCGTGCAATTTCTCGCCGACCCGTTCCGCGCGTACATCGCGTGGGATCACATTCCTTCGGCGTACGGACCGGGCTGGGAAATCGTCGCGGCACTCACCACTCACTTGGCGGGTGATGCCGTGCTGGCGAATGTGCTGGCATTCAAACTCGTCAGCATCATTGCGTATGCCGGCACTGCCGTCGTCATCGCCTTGACCTTGCAGTGTACAGCGCCGACGCGCGCATTGCTCGGCGTTACGGTGTTTGCGTGGAATCCATTTGCGATCTATGTTATCGCGGGCAACGGGCACAACGATGCGGTGATGTTGTTTTTTCTCGCGCTCGGTTTTTTCTTTCTCGCGCACAAACATTTTTCGCTCGCCGCGCTCGCGCACGTGCTTGGCGCACTTGTCAAGTTTATTCCGATTTTACTCGTGCCGGTGATTCTGCTCGCCGGTGTCAAACATTTG
Source organism: uncultured Anaerolineaceae bacterium (assembly GCA_964586085.1). Classification (GTDB taxonomy): domain Bacteria; phylum Chloroflexota; class Anaerolineae; order UBA4142; family UBA4142; genus JACRBM01. The sequence continues at coordinate 12,266 of CAZPIR010000054.1, forward strand.
CGTGGGTGGCAAGCACGTATGCGTTTCATCGGCGTCACGGTTATCGCGTGCACGCTCATCACACTCTTGGCGTATGCCCCGTACTGGCGCGGTGGTGACATCCTGGGAACGAAATGGCGCGCCAATAATTTTACGACATCATTACCCACGTTGATTCAGGTCTCACTCATTCCTAGTTTTGGTAAAGCCGCGATGAACGCATTGGTCAGTCGTGCGGCGCTGGGATTACTTGCGCTGTGGATCGCGCGCGAGTTATGGCTAACCTGGCAACGCAATGACGCGAATCAATTCATCCACGCCGGGTTATCTATCTTGATTTTTTATTTGCTCGTCGCGTGCTTGTGGGTGCAAGCGTGGTACGCCGTTTGGTTGCTTCCGCTCGTCGCGCTCGCGCCGCGCGGAACACTCGCGCATGGCGCGTTGCTCGCCTCTTTTTGCTTGGCGATGAAAATGCCTATCTTTGATTTTATCCTGGGTATCAACGAGAACCATCTTTCAACACGTGAGGTGCGCGAATGGCAAATCACGCTCGCCACCTTGGGTCCGCTGTGGATGTACTTGGGTTGGTCCAGGTTGCAAACGCTGGTGCGCGCACGATGAAAAATGCGCTCGTGGTGATTGCCAAGCGTCCCTTGCCGGGACAAACCAAAACGCGCTTGACGCCTCCGCTTTTGCCGGTCCAAGCCGCCGAGTTGTACGAATGTTTTTTGCGTGACACGCTCGAC
>CAZPIR010000055.1:0-10634 GCA_964586085.1 uncultured Anaerolineaceae bacterium
ATTGCGGCAATGCGTTGCGTGCCTCGCGCGGCGTCGAGGTCGGCAACATTTTCAAGCTCGGCACGCGCTACACCGATGCGCTTGGCGCGCGTTATCTCGCGGCGGATAAGCAACTGCGCCCGGTCGTGATGGGTTCGTACGGCATCGGCAGTGGACGCTTGCTCGCGTGCATCGCCGAAGAACATCGCGACGAGTACGGTTTGCGTTTGCCAATCACGGTCGCGCCATACCAGGTTCATCTTGTCGCGCTCGGCGGCGGATTCGCACAAGCCGAACAAATCTACGCGCAACTGCAAAACCTGGGTGTACAAGTGTTATTCGATGACCGCGACGCGACGCCCGGCGTAAAATTCAATGACGCGGATTTGATTGGCATTCCGCTCCGTGTTACAATCAGCGAGCGTTCGCTCAAAGCGGGCGGCGCAGAATTCAAACGGCGCGTGGAAAAAGATCGCACCATCGTGCCGCTCGATCAAACCATCGCGCGCGTGCGCGAAGAGATCGCGGCGCTGTTTGCGGAAATCAACGCGCGAGTGCTCACGGTGGAATACAAAGATTGATTTCACCACAGAGACACGGAGAACACAGAGTTTATATTTCCTCCGCGCCCTCTGTGTCTCTGTGGTGTAAAATTATTTTCGAGGAGATAAAGTGGCTGACAAACTAACGCCTCGGAGCCAGGATTTTTCCGAGTGGTACAATCAATTGGTTTTGCGCGCGGAACTCGCGGACTATGGTCCGTCGCGCGGCTCGATGATTGTGCGCCCGTACGGATACGCGCTCTGGGAAAACATTCAAGACACGCTGAATCGCGGATTCAAAAAGAACGGCGTGCGTAACGCGTACTTTCCGCTTTTCATTCCCGAATCGTTTCTCAAAAAAGAAGCTGAGCACGTCGAAGGTTTCGCGCCGCATCTTGCGGTTGTCACCGTTGCCGGTGGCGAAGAGCTGGAAGAAAAACTCATCGTGCGCCCGACCTCGGAAACGATTGTTAACGACTCGGTGAAAAAGTGGGTGCACTCGTACCGCGATTTGCCCGTGTTGTTGAACATGTGGAACAGCGTCGTGCGGTGGGAAATGCGCACGAAATTATTTTTGCGCACGTCCGAATTTTTGTGGCAGGAAGGTCACACTTCGCACGCGACGTTTGAAGAAGCCGATGAGTTTTCGTTCAAGATGCTGGGCGTCTATCTCGACCTCGCCGAAAATTACGCCGCGCTCGCACCGATCCCTGGTCGCAAAAGCGAATCGGAAAAATTCGCCGGCGCGCACACGACCTATACGCTCGAAGCGATGATGGGCGACACGCGCGCTCTGCAATCGTGCACCTCGCACAACCTCGGCGACAATTTCGCGCGCGGGTTTGGCATTCAATACCTCGCGACGGATAACGCGCTCAAGTACGTCTGGCAAACCTCGTTCGGCTTGTCCACGCGCTTCGTCGGCGCGATCATCATGACGCACGGCGACGACCAAGGTCTCGTCTTGCCGCCGCGTCTCGCGCCCACGCAAATCGTCATCGTCCCGATTTGGCGCAAGGACGAAGAAAAGCCGCGCGTGTTTGAAGCGGTCAACAATCTCCGCAACGCGCTCGGCGATTATCGCGTCGAGGTGGATGTGCGCGAAGGCATGACACCCGGTTTCAAATTCAATGAATGGGAAATGCGCGGCGTGCCGCTCCGCATCGAAATCGGACCGAAAGACTTGGAGAAAAACCAGGTCGTGTTTGCGCGCCGCGACACCGGCGAAAAGTCGTTCGTGCCGCAAGGCGAATTCGTTGCACGTGTGGGCGCGATGCTCGACACGATTCAAGCGAACATGCGCGAACGCGCACTCAAGTTCCGCGAAGCGAACACGTTCCGCGTGGACACCTGGGACGATTTCAAAGCGCGCACGGCAAGCGAGGGCGGCGCCGGGTTTATGATGGCGCACTGGTGCGGACAAGCCGCGTGCGAAAAACAAATCCAGGAAGAAACCAAAGCGACGATTCGTTGCATTCCGTTCGACCGCGAAAAAGAAACGGGCGCGTGTGTCCGTTGCGGCGGCGCATCGGATGGGCGCGTGGTATTTGCAAAATCGTATTAATCCGTAGGGGCGAAGCATGCTTCGCCCCTACAAATTTGGAGACCCAATGTCCCTGATTCTCACCGAACTCAAAGACCACATCGGCACGATCACGTTCAACAACCCTGCGAAACGCAATTGCTTGTCGAACGCGCTCACGCAAGAGATGGTCGTCGCACTCGAAGAATTTCAAAATCAAAAAGCGCGCGTCGTCGTGATTCGCGCGGAACACGGCGCCAAGGTGTGGTCTGCCGGTTTCGATGTGAACGAACTGCCCGACCCAGGGCGCGATCCACTGTCGTACTATGATCCGCTCGAACAAGTGATGCGCGAAATTCAACATTTCCCCGCGCCGGTCATTGCGATGATTGAGGGAAGCGTGTGGGGCGGCGCGTGCGACTTGTCGTTGACGTGCGACATGGCGATTGGTTGCCCATCAACCTCGTTCACGATGACGCCCGCGCGTCTCGGCGTGCCGTACAACTCGACCGGCATCGCGCACTTTTTAAGCATCGTCGGCGTACGCATTGCGCGCGAAATGTTTTTCACCGCCCAACCAATTCTCGCCGAGCGCGCTTTACGCGTGGGCATTCTCAATCAACTCGTGCCGACTGAAGTGCTCGAAGCATACACGTACGACGTCGCCAGCAAAATCACAGAAAATTCGCCGTTGAGTATCGGCGTCATCAAAGAACAGTTGCGAATCTTGTCCAGTTCGCATCCACTCAGCCCAGACACGTTCGAGCGCATTCAAGGTCTGCGTCGTCGCGCGTACGATAGCAACGATTATCGCGAGGGCAAAAAAGCGTTCATGGAAAAACGCAAACCGGTTTTCAAAGGCGAGTAAAAACATCCACCGCCAAGACGCAAAGAAAAAAATAAAACTTTGTCTTGGCGGTAGATTTTTCTGTTTTTGGGAAGGGGTACAAAATGCAAATCGAACCCAATCGTCGGATGGACACCACCGAGATGTACTATCGCGAAAAGGAATCCGCGATTTACGATTTGGAGTATGCGTGGAAAACAGATGACAATGAATTTTGGCAAACGCTGGCGCGCGAGTTTGCGACGGATGGGCGCGCGCTCGAACTGGCGTGTGGCACCTTGCGACTCGCGTTACTGCTTGCCGAGAATGGCATCCATGTAACCGGCGTTGATCTTTCGCCGCACATGCTCGCGCTCGCGCGGCGAAAACTGGGGCACTATGCGCCGGCAATTCAAGCGCGTATCACGCTCCACGAAGCCGATATGCGCTCGGTCCGACTCGACGAAAAATTTAATTTCGTCTACTTGCCGTTCAACACGTTTCTCGTTTTGACGACGGCGCAAGATCAACTCGCGCTGTTCGAGACGGTGCGCGCGCATCTCGCGCCCGGTGGCATGTTCGCGTTCGACATTTTCATGCCCGATATCAATCGGCTCAAGATCGAGCACAACCCGGCGTGGGAGCTTGAAGTGGATCAAACAATCAGGGGCACGGGCTTTCGTTTGCAACGCGATCACGCACGCGAGATTGATCCAATTCGGCAAACGATGGTTGTGCATTTTCGGATGCGTGAATTTCAGGACAATGTTTTGCAACGCGAATGGCTGAGCGATTTGCACATGACGTACATTTTTCCGCGCGAACTGGAACACCTCATCGCGCGTGCTGGTTTTGAGATCGTGCATTTTTGGGGCGATTATGCGCGGAATGATTTTTATGCGTTGCGCGATCCGCAAAAACAAATCGTCGTCGTGCGCGCGGTCTGATTTTTTGACTCGCCTTTGGGCGTGGTGTATAATCTTGCCAAAGGAATAAATGAGGAACCGGAATGACTCAAGATAAAAAATCTATTTCTCAACCGACTAGTTTTATTGCGCGGGTGCGCGGCATTTTGCATGGCCCCGTGCTGGTCGGCGTGATCGCCGCATTAATCGCCATTGGGCTGTCCGTGTTCGGGATGATTCGCAATGCCGACCCCGAACTCAATCTCCGGTCGCTGTTGCTCGTCGTCGTGTTGGCGGGTGGCAGTTGGGGATTGATTGCATGGGCGATTGCCACCGCGGCGGTGGAAGCCGGCAAGGACTAGGCGATGAGCCAATGGAGCAATGCGCCAATGAGCCAAACGCAATTCGTTCACTTGGCACATTGTCCACAGAGGTCAACATGCAAGCCGTCGTGATGGCAGGCGGCGAAGGGTCGCGCCTGCGTCCAATCACCATTCAACGCCCCAAACCGATGGTGCCCATCGCCAATCGCCCCGTGATGGGTCACATCATCGAATTGCTCAAACAACACAAGATTACGGATGTCATTGCCACGTTGCAATATCGCGCCGACAACATTCGCGATTATTTTGGCGACGGTTCCCACCTCGGCACGTCCATCAACTATTCGGTCGAAACGCATCCGCTCGGCACCGCCGGCTCGGTCAAACTCGCCGAAAAATATCTCAACCGCACCGAACCATTTTTGATTATCAGCGGCGACGCGCTCACCGACATTAACCTGACCAACGTGATCGAATTTCACAAACGCGTTGGCGCGGCGGTCACGCTCACCTTGTTTCACGTCCCCAACCCGCTCGAGTACGGCGTTATTATCGTGGACGGCGATGGACGCATTGAACGCTTTCAGGAAAAACCAACCTGGGGCGAAGTAATGTCCGACACGGTCAACACCGGCATTTACGTCGTGTCGCCGGAAATCCTGGATGAGATCGAAACCGGCGTGCCGTTCGATTTTAGCAAAGACCTGTTTCCCCTCTTGATGAAAAAAGGCGTGCCGCTGTACGGTTACATCGCGGATGGTTATTGGTGCGATGTCGGCACCATCGCCGAGTACGCGCGCGCGACGAGTGATTTTCTGAACGGCAAAGTCAAGCTGGGCGAAATCGGTCGTCACATTGGCGGCGGCATTTTTATCGAGGACGACGTGCAGATTGCGGGCGACGCGCAATTGTACGGACCGATCTACCTGGGTGAAGGCACACGCATCAAAGGCGGCGTGGTCATTCACGGACCATCGGTCTTTCGTGCGTACACCGTCGTGGACAATCGCTCGCACATCGAACGCAGTATCGTGTTGCGTAACACCTACATCGGCGAAGGGGTGGAACTGCGCGGTGCCATCATCGGACGGCAATGCAGTCTGCGCTCACGCGCCGTCGTTTTTGAAAGCGCGGTCATCGCCGACGAGTGCACCATTGGCGAGGGCGCGGTCATTCATCCGAACGTGAAACTGTGGCCCAACAAACAAGTGGAAGCCGGCGCAACGGTCAAATCGTCCGTCATTTGGGGTTCGCAAGCACGCCGCACCTTGTTCGGTCGCTATGGCATCACTGGTTTGGTCAACGTGGACATTACGCCGGAATTTGCCGCGCGGCTCTCCGCCGCCTTTGGCGCGACCTTGCCCAAGGGGTCACGCGTCATCGTCAATCGCGATGTCAATCGCGGCGCACGGATGATCAAACGCGCCATGGTGAGCGGCTTGCCATCTGCCGGCATTTCCGTCGAAGATGTTGAGTCGGTGCCGATTCCGGTCGCGCGTTATTACACCGCGGTCAGCGGCGCGGCGGGTGGCGTACACGTGCGAACCTCGCCGTACGATCAACGCGTTCTCGACATTCGCTTGTTCGATCAGGACGGGCAAAACCTCAGCAAGCAAAAAGAACGGCGCATCGAAAATATCTTTTTCCGCGAAGATTTTCGCCGCGTGGCATTCGACGAGTTGGGCTTGATTGATGAAGCCAGTGGCGTGGCAGAACAGCGTTACATCCAGGACGCACTCAAAAACGTGGACGTGGACGCCGTTCGCAACACGCACTTTACGCTCGTCGTGGACTATGCCAACGCGCCAACCTCGCTCATTTTGCCGGAGATTTTGAATCAACTGGGTTGCACGATCATTGCGCTGAACGAACGCGTGGACGGAACCAAGATGGCGGTCTCGGCGGACGCTTTTCAACTGGGCATTGAACAACTCGCCGGCATTACGCTCGCGATGAAAGCCGACCTGGGTCTGCGCCTGGATGTGGGCGGCGAGCGCGTGTGGATGGTGGATGGCACGGGACGCAAGTTGAGCGGCACGACGACTGCCGCGGCGTTTATGGAACTGACCTTGCGGACTCAACCCGGCAATGTCGCCGTGATGGCAAATCAACCACTCGTGTTTGAACAAATCGCCGCGCGACATGGCACAACAGTCCAGCGCGTCAAGATTGATCCGCAAGCGTTGATGTCAGCGGCGACCCAGGAAAACATCGTGCTCGTGATGAGCGGCGCGGGCGAATTTATCGCGCCCTCATTCCATCGTTTGATTGACGCCATGTTCCCGGTCGCCAAACTGCTCGAATATCTTGCCATTCATAAAACCACGCTCGCCGAGGTGGTCAACGCCTTGCCGCCGTACCACGTCGTCGCCAAACGCGTGCCGTGTCCCTGGGAACAAAAAGGGACCGTGATGCGCTTGCTCAACGAACAGTACAAAGACCGCATCACCGAGCACGTCGAAGGCATGCGCATCCAACTCGCCGAACGCGAATGGGCGTTGATTGTGCCCGAAGCAGACGAGCCGGTCTTTTACATTTTCGCCGAAGGATCGTCGGATGAAAACGCCACGATGCTCGTGGATCGTTATGCGCGCGTGATTGAAGGATTGCGCGGGTAATGCATCCGACCTTTGATTTATTTTTCTTTGAGGTGCCCCAGTACACGGCGCTCGTGATGCTGGGTTGCACCCTGGGCTTGATAACCACGCACCTTTACCTGCGCCTCAATCACATCGCCGGGCGCAAAAAATTTCTCGATGTCGCGCTCGTCGTGTTCATCGCCGCATGGATAGGCGCGCGCGCGTACCACGTCTTGCTCAACTGGGATTATTACGCCGCGCGTCCGGATGAAATTGCGCAGTACGGTTTGGGCGGAATGGCAATGCGGGGCGCGTTCATCTTGGGCGCAATCGCCTGTGTGGTTTATGCGCGTGTGCGCCACGTGTCGGTCTGGCATTTCGCCGATGCCAGCGCGCTCGGCTTGTCGCTCGGGCAAGCGATGGGCTGGATCGGCGCGTTGATTCAGGGCGCGAACTATGGCGTCATCAGCGACAGTCGCCTCGCGCTCGATTTGCCGGATTTGTACGGCTTGCTCCAGCCACGTTTCCCGGTCCAACATTTTGCGATTGCGTTTTTCGCGCTACTCTTTGTGGGCTTGTTGATTTTATCGCAACGTCAGCCGCGTCCCGGCGATTTGTTTCGCGCCTATCTCTTGCTCGCCTCCATCGCGCAATTTTTGCTTGGCACACAACGCGGCGATGAAACCATGCGCATCGGCGTGTGGCGCGTAGATCAACTTGTTGACGCCGGGTTGATGCTGGTCGCATTCGTCTTATTTATTCAAACAACCATGTTTGCTCGTTCGGAAAAAATCAATGTCCAAACACACTGAACCAAAATCAGATTTGCATCTCGCGCCGCCTCTCCCAATCGCAACCGTGCTCGACGCTTTGCGCGCCGAGTCCGCCATCGCCGTAGACACGGAATCGGACAGCCTTTATTCGTACTTTGAAAAAGTGTGCCTTTTGCAATTTTCAACACGTGCACACGATTACATCGTAGACCCGCTTACGGCAGACGCGGTGCCGCTTGCCCCCATCTTTGCCAACCCAGAAATCGAAAAGGTGTTTCACGCCGCCGAGTATGATATTTTTTGTCTCAAACGCGATTATCAATTCAAGTTCGTCAACCTGTTCGATACGATGATCGCCGCGCGCATCCTGGGTTGGAAAAATGTGGGACTGGGCAACATTCTACAGGAACGCTTTGGCGTGACGCTCAACAAAAAAATGCAACGCGCCGACTGGGGGCATCGCCCGCTGACGATGGAACATCTCGATTACGCGCGCGAGGACACGCATTTTTTGCTGGCACTGCGCGATTTGCAAATCGTCGAGTTGGAAAAGATGGGGCGCCTGACCGAAGCGCGCGAAGAATTTGAACGCCTGGCGCGCGTCGAACCAACGCCACGCCGATTCGACCCGGATGGATACTGGAACATGAACGGCGCGCGCGACCTGGATCCGATTAGCTTGGGCATTTTGCGCGAATTGTATCAATGGCGCGACACCGAAGCGCGCAAGCAAGATCGTCCGACCTTTAAGATCATGGGCGATGTAACAATGATGCGCCTCGCCGTCGAGCGACCTGGTTCGACGCGCGCCATGGCAAACATTAGCGGCATGTCGAGTTACACCGTGCAACGTTACGGCAATGCCATCGTGCAAGCAATTGACCAGGGACAACGCACGCCGCAAACCGAGCCGCCACGACCACAAGCCCGTCGCGATGGGCAACTCGACCCAGCGGCGCGCACGCGCCTGGGCAAATTAAAAGAGTGGCGCAAGGCACGCGCGGCGGAACGCGGCGTCGAAACGGACGTGATTGTATCGAACGATGCGCTTACGGCGATTGCGCGCAAAAATCCGCGCACGCTCGAAACATTGATCGAAGCAAGCGGGCTGGGCGATTGGAAAGCCAATGCGTACGCCGAAGAGATGTTTAACATTCTGCACAAAAAGAAAAAATAATGTTGAACGAAAAACCTGGAAGGTTTGTGGAAACCTTCCAGGTTTTTCGTTTACGGCAAGAATTGTTTGGCAGATTCATCAGGCGGTTTGCTATTTCAATATCAGCGGCAAATATAAATTGGTAGGCGCAGGTATGTTCCACCGTCCAATATATTTCGAGTCTTTGTTGCCAGCGATGCCAAAAAGTCCGCCGATATAAACCTGAGAGCCACTCAACCCAATCGCACTGACGGTATTGTTTGTGCCGCTCCCCAACGGAGACCACATGTTGCCATCCCATTTGGCGATATGATTGACCACGCTGGTGTTGAGTACGCAGGCACTTGTGCCGCAGACCAGAGTAAAATCTCCGCCGACGTAGAGATTTGTTCCGCTCGCACTCAAGGCATACACAACGTCATTCAAACCATTATTCAACGCCGACCAGCCACTGCCATTCCACCAAGCAATGTAGTTGACCCGTTTCGTGCTACTGCAAGTCAGGTCGAGGCAAGCCGAGGTGAATGCTCCGCCAGCGTACAGGTTTGCCCCGATCACTGCCAATGCCATGACATTACCATCGAACCCAAAACCCTGTGCCAACCATGCCGCGCCGTTCCACTTGGCAATGTGATTCGCCCTGGTGTTGTTTGCATTGCACGCCGCATTCCCGCAAATTGCCAGAAATGCTCCGCCCACATACAAATTGGTGTCATCGTTCTGTAGCGTGTACACTGCGCTACCAACACCGTTCCCCAATGCCGACCAATTACTCCCATCCCACTTGGCAATGTTGTTCACCGTTATGCCGGTGGCGCACGCTACCGAAGCGCACACTCCTGTAAAAGCGCCGCCCACATAAACATCGCCATTCATTACCGTCAGCGCACGGACTTCAGTGGGCAAGCCAAAGCCAACCATTTGCCAATCGCACGTCAACAAATTGCAACTCCAGCGAGCGATCTTGTTTACCTGCAAGGCAATCGTACTGCAATTGGCATTGCCGCAAATGGTGTCGAAATAGCCACCCACGTAAATGGAATAACTTCCCAGAGCCGCGCCTTGGCGATATGCAATTGCAGTCACCACACCGCCCACGCCAAAGTTCAACGCCTGCCAAGTGTTCCCGTTCCAGACCGCGATATTGTTGGCGGTGATGTTGCCCGCGCTCGTAAAAAATCCACCCACATAGATCGCAGAACCATGAACCATGATGGCTCTCACTAGTCCGCTGGTGCCATTACCACCCGGCGGGTCCCCGAACCCGGCATCCCAGAACATATCGTCCGCCGCCGATAACGGCATCGCTTCGGGCGTGTCGCTCGCTCCTTCGCCGGATGCGGCGCGATAAAAATGCGGCACGCCGGCGGCATCGGTGGTCATTTGCCAACCCGCGAAATCGAGATTGCCGTTAAAGCCGGTCGTCAAATCTAACGTGCCATCCGGTTTGAGCAAACGTTCGATGGGCATTGTTTCGGATTGCGCTAGTGCGCTGGCTGAGGCGGGCACGCCAGACGCCAAAGTGCTGATCAGCAAAAACATACATAGCCCTAGTACTCGTTTTGTAAATTGCATTTCGTCTCCTCAATAAGGTTTGCCAGTTGTGTGCGATGCGCGTTGACAAACCCGTATTCGTCTACCCAAGATTTTGGCGCATGACCCAGATCGCCGCCTGGGTGCGCGATTCGACATTCAATTTGCGAAACACGCTGGTCAAATGATTCTTGACCGTCTTTTCACTCATGCCGAGTTGGTACGCGATGGTTTTGTTCGCGTGCCCTTGCGCGACGAGTGAGAGAATTTCGTTTTGGCGCGGCGAGAGTTGATTTGTTTGCATTGCGACTCCGTGACTAGGATTCCAAATTCAGTGCGTTGGTGGTAAATGGCTTGCTCAAATTTTCATTCGTGCTTGCTCGCATCGAAAAAATCTTCACCTTGTTTCTCCCTCGACAAAAAAATAATTTATGGGCTAGCTTTCGCCGACCTTGACCCAGCCATCAGCTTGAGCCAGAACCGACAAATCGGCGCG
>CAZPIR010000055.1:10644-12771 GCA_964586085.1 uncultured Anaerolineaceae bacterium
GGCGTGATTGGCGACGTGCATTTCCAAATAGCCGCACGCGCCGCAAATGTACGTGTCCACCCACAACGTCGCGTGCTTGTCGCCGTTCATCACCTCAACTTGTGACGTGTAACTGCCGACAGTCAACCCTTCGCCCTCGGCGGCGGAACCGCAATACACTTGATTTGAATTGCATTTGGGACAAACGCCGTTGTTCATAAAAATCCTTTTCTTGGACGTTCAATTGAACGTCCCTACAAGTAGACAATCCCCAAACGTTGGGATAGAATAACCGCGACCAACTTGCCCCGACTTTACCAAAACGCGATTTGCCAATGTTGATATTTTTTGCCAAATTCAAAATTGACTATGCCAACTGACAAAATGCACGTAGACCCGCAATCGTTCGCCGATTTTGGCGCGATGATGCGCTATTTGCGCCGCCGCGCACACCTCACGCAGTACGATTTGAGCATCGCCGTCGGTTACAGCACGGGGCACATCAATCGTTTTGAAAAAGGCAAACGCATCCCCGACCCCGCCGCCGTCGCCGCGCTGTTCGTTCCCGCGCTCGATCTCGACCACGAGCCGCAACTCGCCGCGCGCCTCATCGAACTTGCCACGCTCGCGCAAAAATCGCCCGCCGCCGAAAAAGGTTCCACGCCGAGTTTTGAAACAACGATTTCACTCGAACCGATTCCGCCCGCCGCGCCAAATGAAATCGCGCGCACGCGGATTCTCGATCACGTGCGCGCGCGGCTCGATCAAACGAATCGCGTGGCGTTGTGCGGCTTGCCCGGCGTTGGCAAGACCGTCCTTGCGAGCGACCTTGCGCGCGCAGAAAAAAATCCCGTGTTCTGGTTGACGCTGACCGAGGACGTAACGACTTCGGTGGACGCGCTCGTGAGCAGACTCGCGGCGTTTTTGATTTCGCACGGACAAGATCAGGTCCAACCGCTCGCCGCGATGAACACGCGCGCAAAAATTTCACTCGATCAACAAATCGCGCTCATCGCGTCTGCGCTCGGCAAACAGACCGCGCTCCTCTGCTTCGACAACGCGGAATTATTTTTGCGCGACCCAGCCCTGCTTCAAATCATGCAACATCTCAGCACGACCGCGCCTGCGCGCATGTTGTTCACCACGCGCGAAAGTTTGCCGATCTCGAACGTCGCCGAAATCAGCGTGCGTGGTTTTGAAAATGACGAGGGTATGACTTTCGTCGCGTCCAATTCCTCGTCCGCGCTCGACGCACATCAAGCGCAACGCCTCATCGAAAAAACTGAAGCGAACCCAATGTTATTGCAACTCGCGCTCGGTCAACTTTTTGATCAGCGTGTAGATGCGGAAACATTTATCGCGCGGTTAGAATCGCAACCCCAGGTCGCCGCGTATTTGCTTCGCACGATTCAAAAACAATTGTCACCCGGTGCGTGGCGATTGGTTTTGCTCCTCTCTGTTTTTCAACAACCGATTCATCTTTACGATCCGTACTTGATCGAATTGATTCACGCGCACGGCGGCATTGAAAATGCGGACGAAGCGATTGCCGAACTGCAACGGCGCCGTCTGATTGATGATGCCGCGTTCGCGCGCTTGCATCCGCTCGTGCGCGATTATGTGTATCTCTCGTTGAACACACATCCCAGTTTGCGTCAGCGTTTACATCGCCTTGCCGCCGATTGGTTCGCCGATGCGAACAAGGACGTGATCGCCGCCGCGATGCATTACAATCGCGCGGGCTTGGCAGACCAGGCGCTCGATTTGATCGAAGAAAATGAATCAGCCATCGTCGAACGCGGTTTGGCATTGTCGGCGGTTGCCATGCTCGACGAAGCGCACACACAAATCAAACGCGCGCGCACCGAGCAAACCGACGAACGGCGTCGCTTGTTGACGATGCGCGGTATTTTATTGCGCGGCACTTTGCGCGTTGCCGAGGGCGAAGCGAATTTGCGCGAGGCGATGACGTTGACCCAGAATCCATCCGTGCGCGCCAACATCATCATTCAACTGTGCCGCGTGTTGGTGACGCGCAGTCGTTTTCAAGATGTCTTGCAACTCGTACAAATCGCGCGCACCGATCTCGCGCCGAACGATCTCGTTTTGCAGGCGCGTTTGTATTCGCTCGAAAGCAATTGTTATAAC
>CAZPIR010000056.1:0-7527 GCA_964586085.1 uncultured Anaerolineaceae bacterium
TCGCTTTGTGCGTCAGACGGGTGGTCGTGGTCAGTACGGTCACTGCTGGCTCGAACTCGAACCGCTCGAAAAGGGCAAGGGTTTTGAGTTCGTCAACGAAATCGTCGGCGGCTCGATTCCGAAAGAGTACCACAACGCGGTTGAAAAAGGTGTGCGCGAATCGCTCGATAGTGGTGTGATTGCCGGTTATCCGGTCGTGGACATCCGTGCAACGCTCGTAGATGGTTCGTACCACGAAGTGGACTCGTCTGAAATGGCGTTCAAGATTGCCGGCTCGATGGCGTTGAAAGCGGGCGCGCAAAAAGCTAGCCCGGTTTTGCTGGAACCCATCATGAAACTCGAAGTGGTGGTGCCGGAAAATTTCATGGGCGATGCGATTGGCGATTTGTCTTCGCGCCGCGCGCACGTGGAAGGTATGGAATCACGCATGGGTGGTGTCACCGCGATTCACGCGTTTGCGCCACTGGCAAACATGTTCGGTTATGCAACCGATTTGCGCTCTGCGACCCAAGGGCGCGGTACGTTCACCATGGAATTTGATCACTATGACCAACTGCCGGCAAATATCGCCGAGCAGGTGATTGGTGGAAAAAAATAATTGATTAGTGATTAGTGGTGGTTGGTCAAGAGATAGGACTAATCACCTAATCAAGAAGGAGCAACAATGTCGAAGCAAAAATTCGAACGCACGAAACCGCACGTGAACGTGGGGACCATCGGACACGTGGATCACGGCAAGACCACCCTCACCGCCGCGATCACCAAAACCATGTCATTAAAAGGCATGGCGAACTTTGTGTCTTATGACGAAGTCGCCAAAGCATCCGAAAAACAAGGTCGCCGCGACGACACGAAAATTCTCACGATTGCTATTTCGCACGTCGAGTACGAAACCGACAATCGCCACTATGCGCACATTGACTGCCCAGGTCACGCCGACTATATCAAAAACATGATCACCGGCGCGGCGCAGATGGACGGCGCGATCCTCGTCGTGTCCGCGCCCGATGGCCCGATGCCCCAGACCCGCGAGCACATTTTGCTTGCGCGCCAAGTCGAAGTGCCCGCCATCGTTGTCTTCCTGAACAAGGTTGACTTGATGGACGATCCGGAATTGCTCGACCTCGTCGAACTCGAATTGCGCGATTTGCTCTCGTCCTACAATTTCCCCGGCGACAAAGTGCCGGTTGTCCGCGGCGCCGCCGTCAAGGCGTTGAACTGCGAATCGAAAGATATCAATTCGCCCGAATACGCCCCCATCCTTGAGTTGATGCGCGTGGTGGACGCGTACGTCCCGACCCCGCTCCGTGCGGTGGACAAGCCGTTCTTGATGCCCATCGAAGACGTGTTCGCGATCAAAGGTCGCGGCACCGTGGTGACCGGTCGCGTCGAACGCGGCGTGGTCAAGACCGGTGAGACGGTTGAAATCGTGGGCTTGAAAGACACACGCTCGACCGTTGTGACGGGCGTCGAAATGTTCCGCAAATTGCTCGACTCGGGTCAAGCGGGTGACAACATTGGTTGTCTCTTGCGCGGCATCGAGCGCGATGAAGTCGAACGCGGTATGGTGCTCTCGGCACCCGGCGGCATCAAGCCGTTGACCCAGTTCGAAGGTGAAGTCTACATTTTGAAGAAAGAGGAAGGTGGTCGCCACACTCCGTTCTTCAATGGCTATCGCCCGCAGTTCTACATCCGCACGCTTGACGTGACGGGTGACTGCAAATTGCCCGAAGGCGTGGAAATGGTCATGCCTGGTGACCGCGTGACGATGCAAGTCAAATTGATCACGCCCGTCGCGATGGAAAAAGGCTCGCGCTTTGCCATCCGCGAAGGTGGTCACACCGTTGGTTCGGGTGTTATCACGAAGGTAGTTGAATAATAGGTACAGTAATCAGTGTTCAGTATTCGGAACGTAATGGACTGGATACTGAACACTGAAAACTGGGTACTGATTACTGAGTGGGGAGATTATGGCTCGACAAAAAATTCGCATTCAACTCAAAGCGTACGATCACCGTGTTCTCGATCAATCTGCCAAGCAAATCGTCGAAACAGCAGAACGCACCGGCGCGGCAGTCGTGGGACCTATTCCACTGCCAACCAAAATCGAAAAATTTACTGTGCAACGCGCCTCGTTCATTGACAAGGACTCGCGGGATCAGTTCGAGATTCGCACACACAAACGCTTGATTGATGTGCTCGAGCCTAGTTCCAAGACGATTGATACGCTGATGCGGCTGAATCTGCCGGCTGGCGTGGATATTGAAATCAAGTTGTAGTCGACAGTAGACAGTCGTCAGTCGACAGCGTTATTTTACTGTTGACTGTGGACTGTTGGCTACCGACTGGGGTATTAACATGGCTGAAGGATTGCTCGGTCGCAAAGTTGGCATGACCCAGATTTTTACCGACAAGGGTGAGATTATGCCGGTAACCGTTTTGGAAATGGGTCCATGCTTTGTCACGCAAGTCAAAACGGCAGAAAAAAACGGTTATAGCGCTCTGCAAATTGGTTTCGCCGAAGCGAAACGTCTTTCCAAACCCGAACGCGGTCATTTGAAAAACCTGCCTATGCTCAAACACCTGCGCGAAGTTCGCACAAGCCAGGTGGCTGATGCCAAGGTGGGCGACAAGTTGAACGTCACCATGTTCGCCCAAGGCGATTTGGTGGACGTGACCGGTGTCTCGAAAGGTAAAGGACACGCTGGTGTTGTCAAGCGTCATCATTTCAAAGGCGGTCCGGCGACACACGGTCAATCCGATCGTCAGCGCCGACCCGGTGCGAGTGGTGCAACAACCACGCCCGGCCGCGTGCTCAAGGGCATGCGTATGGCAGGGCAGTTGGGCAACAAACAAGCGACCCTCTTGAATATCGAAGTGGTCAAGGTGGACGCCGAACGCAACGTGCTCGCGATCAAAGGCACTGTGCCAGGCACCACGGGTAGCTTGGTCTTTGTCCGCAAAGCGCGCAAACAAAAACGATCTGCCAAGTAATAGTTCGCCGAATAATGAACGGATAGACGGGTCTACGATTCGTCGGTTCGTGGAGGATTCGCACGATGCAAGTGCCTTTGTATAACACAAGTGGAAAAGAAATCGGAACAACCGAATTAGCCGACGCGATTTTCGGCGCGGATGTGAACACGCCGTTGATGCACCAAGCGTTGATGCGCCAACTGGCGAATGCTCGCCAAGGTAACGCCGACACCAAGACGCGTGGTGAGATTGCAGGCGGTGGCGCCAAGCCGTTCCGTCAAAAAGGAACCGGTCATGCACGTCAAGGTTCCACGCGCTCGCCGCATTATCGTCACGGTGGCGTGGTCTTTGGACCGACCCCGCGCTCGTACGAGCAAAAGATGCCGCGTCAGATGCGCCGAGGTGCATTGCGCGCCGCACTCTCCGCAAAAATGGCGGAAGGGCAAATTCGCGTTCTCGACGAATTGAAAATCGCCGAACCAAGACGCGCGAAATGGAAACGATTCTGGGCAACTTGTCCGTGAACTCGTCCGCGCTCATTGTCTTGCCCGAGGCGAATCTGTCCGTGCAAAAATCGGCGTCGAACATTCCCGATGTCAAGACTCTGCGCGCCCAGTATCTCAACATCCGCGATTTGCTGGGTTATGATTTCTTGGTGTTGCCGGTGAGCGCGGTCAAAGCCATCGAAGGATATTTGGGTAAATAGTTGGGCCCGCGCCAACCAACCAATTATCCAACTGAGGTTTAACATGCATATCTATGAGATTTTGAAACGACCACTCACCACTGAAAAGACGAATCGTCTCAAAGACGAACTGCGCCAATACGCGTTTGAAGTGGATTTGCGCGCGAACAAGCACGAGATCAAACAAGCGGTCGAGACGGCATTTCCCAATATCAACGTGGTCAACGTCAACGTGATGCGAATGTCGCGCAAGCGCCGCCACTATGGTCGCCGCGTGGTTTACAAATCGGTTTGGAAAAAAGCCATCGTGACGATCCAAGCCGATCAACGCATCGAACTGTTTGAGGGTGTGTAGAAAATGGGAATCAAAGTTTACAAGCCCACTTCGGCGGGTCGTCGCAATATGACGACGCCGACGTTCGAAGAAATTACCAAAAAGACGCCGGAAAAATCCTTGCTCGTGTACGCCAAGCGACAAGCTGGACGCAACAATCAAGGTCGCGTCACGGTTCGTCATCAAGGCGGCGGCAATCGTCCCCAATATCGCATCATTGATTTTCGGCGCGAAAAAGTCGGTATCCCGGCAAAAGTCGCGGCGATTGAGTACGACCCGAACCGCACTGCGCGTATCGCGCTGTTGAACTATGCCGATGGCGAGAAACGCTACATCCTTGCACCCGTTGGTTTGATGGTGGGCGACAAGATTCTCTCCGGCGCAACTGCCGAGGTGCGCCCAGGCAACACAATGCCGATTACCAACATTCCGGTTGGCACGCTCATTCACAACATTGAAATGCAAAAAGGCAAGGGCGGTCAATTGGTTCGCTCGGCTGGTGGTTCAGCGCAGTTGATGGCAAAGGAAGGCAAGTACGCTCAGGTGCGTTTGCCGTCCGGCGAAACGCGCTACATCTCAATCGAGTGCATGGCGACGATTGGTCAGGTCGGCAATCCTGAGTGGAATACGATCAAACTCGGTAAAGCCGGTCGCAAGCGTCACATGGGTTGGCGCCCAACCGTGCGCGGCTCGGTGATGACCCCGCGCGATCACCCGCATGGTGGTGGTGAAGGCAAGACTGGCGTAGGTTTGGCTGGTCCCAAGACTCGCTGGGGCAAGCCCGCGCTTGGCAAAAAGACCCGTCGCCGCAAATACACTGATCGTTTCATCGTACGCGGTCGCGGTAAGAAATAGTCAACGAATGAAACGAATAATCGAATCAATCATTCGTTTATTCGTTGGAGGATGACATGAGTCGCTCACTAAAAAAAGGACCATTTGTTCAACCAAAACTGCTTGAACGTGTTGAGCAGATGAATAAAGCCGGCGAGAAAAAAGTGCTCAAGACGTGGTCGCGTGCGTCGGTCGTGTTCCCGCAAATGGTCGGTCACACGATTGCTGTGCATGATGGTCGCCGCCACGTGCCGATCTACATCACCGAAAATATGGTTGGACATCGGCTCGGCGAGTTTGCGCCCACCCGTCATTTCCGCGGTCACTCGACGAAAGAAAAAGCGGCAGAAGCCGCCGCCGCCTCGTCCGCCAAAGCGTAACGGCGTTGAACGCGAGCAGGGAGTTGAAGAATGGCAGAGTATTTTGAAGTGTTCGCAGTAGAAAAGTACATTCGCATGTCGCCGCGCAAAGTGCGCCTGGTTGCCGATTTGGTTCGCGGCAAGCGCGTGGATGATGCCGTGGGCATGCTGAAATTGTCACCCAAAGAAGCGGCACGTGTGGTCGTCAAGGCGATCAATTCCGCCGCCGCGAACGCCACCCAGAATTTTGGCTTGACCCGTGAAGACCTTTTCGTCACGACGATTCATGCTGACGAAGGTCCCACGCTCAAGCGCGTCAAAGCGGGTGCGCGTGGTCGCTACAAACCGATTCTCAAACGCGGCGCGCATGTCCGCGTAGGCGTTGCGGAACGCGAAGCGAAGGAGTCGTAATGGGACGCAAGATTCATCCATACGGTTTTCGACTAGGTTTTATTAAAGATTGGCGTTCCAAATGGCACGCGGCGGATCGCAAGGTCTATACCGATCAACTCGAAGAAGACCGCGAAGTGCGCAAGTTGATCCGTAAAGAAGTGGGACATGCGGGTATTGCTGATGTCCGTATCGAACGCTTCCCCAAGCAGGTCACGATTTACGTGCACACCGCGAAACCTGGGATCATCATTGGTCGCAAGGGCGCGAGTGTGAACGTGCTCAAGAAAAAACTCGAAGACTTGACGCAAAAAAAGATCAAGCTCGAAGTGATTGAAGTGACCAAGCCAGAATCTGACGCGTTCTTGGTGGGCGAAAGCATTGCGCAACAAATCGAGAAACGTATTTCGCACAAACGCGCGATGAAGCAAGCCGTGATGCGTGCCATGCGCGCCGGGGTCGGTGGCATCCGCATCAATGCGGGTGGTCGTCTCGCCGGTTCTGAAATGGCGCGCCGCGAAATGATCAAGGAAGGTCGCGTGCCGCTCAACACCTTGCGTGCCGATATTGATTTCGCGCGCACGGAAGCGACGACGACCTATGGCAAGATTGGCATCAAGGTCTGGATTTACAAGGGCGATGTGATGCCCGAAGATCGCCAGAAGCAAATTATGGCGCAGATCGAAGCGGCGGCAGCACGCGCCGAGGCTGCGGCGGGAGAGTCCTAAAATGTTGTTGCCTAAACGTGTCAAGTTCCGCAAAGTTCATCGCGGTCGTATGAAGGGTAAAGAAACCCGTGGCGTTACGGTTGATTTCGGCGATTATGGTTTGCAAGCTTTGCAACCGTGCTGGATGACCAGCCGCCAGATCGAAGCCGCGCGTCGCGCCGTCGTGCGTTTTGTCAAGCGCGGTGGCAAAGTGTGGATTCGCATCTTTCCCGATCACTCGGTGACCATCAAAGGCGCGGAAACCCGTATGGGTGGTGGTAAGGGCGCGCCCGATCACTGGGTCGCCGTTATCAAACCCGGTCGCGTGATCTTTGAAATCTCTGGTGTGAAAGAAGATGTTGCGCGCGAAGCTATGCGCCTCGCCGCCTATAAACTGCCCATTCGGACGCAGTTCATCTCGAAATTGGAGGCGAAGTGATGGCCGCAAGTCAACTTCGCGGAATGGACAATGCCGCTCTGCAAAAGCAGTTGGACGATTTGCAACACGAAATGTTCAACTTGCGCTTTCAACGCGCGGCAGGTCAATTACCGAACTTTAATCGTTTACAGCAAGTGCGACGCGACATCGCGCGCGTCAAGACGGTTTTGCGCGAACGTGCTCGCCAGGAGGCAAAGGCGTAATGAAACCTACTGGGCAACGCAAAGTGATGCAGGGCCGCGTCGTCGTCGCCAAGACCACGCAAACGGTCGTCGTACAAGTCGAGCAACGCCGCCGTCATCCGCTCTATGGCAAAGTGGTTTCTACCACACGCCGATTTGTGGCGCACAATGATAATCCGCTCGCGCAACGCGGTGATTTGGTCAAGATTACTGAATCGCGACCGCTCTCGCGCACCAAGCACTGGCGCGTGACCGAAATCGTGCAACGCGGCGAGATCGTCGAACAAATCGCTGAGAAGGAATTGGAATCTCTGCGCGAGAAAGAGCAAGCCGACCGCGCCGCGCGCCGTGTGGAAGAGGAACGCCGCGCCGCCGAACGTCTAGCCAAACTCGCCGGCGAAGATGAAACCAGCGGGGGTGATGAATGATTCAGGCAACCACTCGCTTAAAAGTCGCCGATAACACAGGCGCACGTGAAATCATGTGCATCCGTGTGATGGGTGGCTCGCGACGACGCACTGGCGCGGTGGGTGACATTATCATCGCCGCTGTCAAATCGGCGATTCCCACCAGCCCAATCAAAAAGGGCGAAGTGGTGCGCGCCGTGATCGTCCGCACGAC
>CAZPIR010000056.1:7537-12545 GCA_964586085.1 uncultured Anaerolineaceae bacterium
AAAGAATATGGTCGAGCCGATGGCTCGTACATCCGATTCGACGACAATGCGGCGGTCATTCTCGAAGGCGATTCGACCAACCCCAAGGGGACGCGTATCTTTGGTCCAGTCGCACGCGAACTGCGCGACAAGGGCTATATGAAAATCGTCTCGCTCGCGCCTGAAGTGTTGTAAGGGAGAGTTGGAATGAACAAGATTCGCAAAGGCGATACCGTTCAAGTGATCGCCGGGAACGATAAAGGCAAGCGCGGCGAAGTACACGCCGTGTTGGTCAAGAAAAATCGGGTTATCATCGCTGGCATCAACTTGGTGAAAAAACACCAGAAACGCACGGGCGATGTCCGCACCCAAACCGGCATCATCGAACGCGAAGGTCCCGTCAACATGTCGAACGTGCTCCCAGTGTGCAAACACTGTGGCAAGCCCGCCCGCATGGCGGCCAAAGTGTTTGAAGATGGAACGAAATCGCGATTGTGCACCAAGTGCGGTGAAGTGAACTAACTCGAGTGGGATACAATCCACTCGCATTGTGAGGAAAAACGATGGCAAAGCCAGAACAAGGCAAGCCAGCAGAAGCAAAAAAAGAACAGAAAAAGAGCGCGTCCGCCAAAGCACCAGAAACCAAAGGCGGCAAGTCAGCGGAAGGGAAACGACCCAAGTCGTCCTTGCCGCCGCGTTTGAAACTGCTCTATCGCGAACAGATTCTGCCGGCGTTGATGAAAGAATTTCAGTACAGCAATGTGATGCAAGCGCCCCGCATCAAAAAAGTGGTGGTCAACATTGGCGTAGGCGAAGCGGTTGGCAATGCCAAAACGCTCGATGGCGCGGTCAAGGACATGACCTTGATTACCGGCCAAAAGCCCTTGGTGACCAAAGCCAAGAAATCCATCGCGACATTCAAACTGCGCGAAGGCATGCCGATTGGCGTCAAGGTGACTCTGCGCGGCGATGGCATGTATCATTTCTTGGATCGCTTGATGAACATTGCCTTGCCCCGCACGCGCGATTTTCGTGGTGTGCCGCGCGAAGCATTCGATGGTCGCGGCAATTATACGCTCGGTATGCGCGAGCAGTTGATCTTTCCCGAGATTGACTATGACACCATTGACAAGGTGCGTGGCATGGAAATCTGCATCGTCACCTCGGCGAAAAATGACGACGAAGCCCGGCGGTTGTTGCAGTTGCTTGGGATGCCGTTCCGAGCCCAGTAATTCGACAGTGGAGGATTTGCGTGGCAAAAAAATCAATGATCAATCGCGAATTGCATCGCAAGTATAAAGAACGCGTGCGTAATCGCTGTCGGATGTGCGGTCGCTCGCGCGGCTATATGCGTCGCTTCAAGCTGTGCCGCATCTGCTTCCGCAAGGAAGCGCTCGAAGGGCACCTTCCCGGCGTGACCAAGTCCAGTTGGTAAACGGTCGTCCTCGCGGGACGCATAGTGTGACTCGCGAGCCAAATTTTAGAAGATGTTGTTTTGCAAGGAGCAGGGACTGATGACAAACGATCCCATTGCTGATATGCTCGCCCGATTAAGTAATGCCGCGGCAGTTCGGCATCCTCAAGTTGCAATGCCCGCCTCAAAAATGCGTGTGGCCATTGCGCGGATTTTGAAAGAAGAAGGGTATATCGAACGCCTCGAGATTACCAAAGACAAACCACAGGCGATGCTCAAGGTCTGGTTGCGCTATGATCAGAACAAAAAGCCCATCCTGAGTGGAGTGCGTCGGGTGTCCAAACCAGGACGCCGCGTGTATTCCGGCAAGTTGGACGTGCCCTGGGTTCGTCACGGTTTAGGTGTGGCGATTATTTCGACCACGCGCGGTGTGATGACCGGTGTGCGCGCCAAACGCGAAGGGCTTGGCGGCGAAATCTTGTGCTATGTGTGGTAAGGGAGGGTTGGATGTCGCGAGTAGGTAAAAAACCCGTCGCTATTCCGGCTGGCGTTCAAGTCAACGTGAATGGCTCAACGGTCAAGGTTAAAGGACCCAAGGGAGAACTGACGCAGACGTTCCATCCCGAACTGAAGATTGTGGTCGAAAAAACGCAAGTGAACGTGGCAACGCCCGAAGGCGACACGCTCGATGCGATGCACGGTTTGACGCGTGCGTTGATTCACAACATGGTCGTCGGTGTGACCGATGGGTACAAGCGCGTTTTGGAAATCGAAGGCGTGGGCTATCGCGCCGAATTGCAAGGCAAGAATGTTGTCTTGTCGCTCGGTCTCTCGCACCAGGTCACGTTTGAACCATTGCCCGGGATTACGTTTACGGTGGACAAAAGTCAACGTTTGTTGACGATTGAAGGTCCCGATCGGCAAACGGTTGGCGAAGTCGCTTCCAAGATTCGCTCGACACGTCCGCCCGAACCGTACAAAGGCAAGGGCATTCATTATGCGGGCGAAAAAGTTCGCCGCAAAGCCGGCAAAGCAGGCAAAGCCGGCGCCAAGTAGGTGAGACGATGAAGACATTGCAAACTCAAGTTCGCCGCGAGCGTCGCCAACGCCGTGTGCGCGCCAAAGTTCTCGGCACCGCGGCACGACCGCGTTTGAACGTCTTTCGCAGTTCGCGTCACATTTTTGCGCAAATCATTGACGACGCGAAAGGTTTTACGCTCGTCGCCGCGTCCACGCTCGACGCCGATTTGCGTGCCAAAGCCAAAGAACTGAACAAGAAAGACGAAGCCAAAGCCACCGGCAAATTGCTCGCGCAACGCGCGGTTGCGCTTGGTTTCAAGCAAGTGGTGTTTGATCGGGGTGGATTTCAGTACACGGGTCGCGTCAAAGCGCTCGCCGATGGCGCGCGCGAGGGCGGATTGGAATTCTAAGAAAAAGGAATTGCGAATTAGGGGCGGCGTGAGCGCCTCCCGCATTTCGCAAGTCGCAATTCGGAGAAGAATATGCCTCAACAGCAACAACGGTCAGGCGGCAAAGGTCCAGGTGGTAAGGGTCCCGGTGGCAATCGTCCCGGCGGCAATCGTCCACGGCGCGATGAACATCAGGAAGAGGGTCCCAGTTTTGACGAACGCGTCGTGCACATTAGCCGCGTCTCCAAAGTCGTCAAGGGTGGTCGCCACTTTGGTTTCCGCATCGTCGTCGTGGTCGGTGATAACAACGGTAGCGTGGGCGTCGGCATCGGCAAGGCGCGGGAAGTGCCCGAAGCGATTCGCAAGGGTACGGAACAAGCACGTAAAGCGATGAAAAAAGTTCCGCTCGCCGGCACGACAATCCCGCATCCCATTAACACCAAGTTCGGCGCGGCAGAAGTGATGCTCAAGCCAGCCACACCCGGCACCGGCGTTATTGCCGCAGGTGGCGTGCGCGCCGTGCTCGAATGTGCGGGCGTGCGCGATGTGCTGACCAAGTCGCTCGGCAGTTCCAATCGCTTGAACGTGGTGTATGCGACGGTGAAAGCATTGTACGAAATGACGGACGTGGAAGCCGAAGCAAAACGACGCAACAAACCGGTGGATCAATTCTTGCCGCCGTGGAGAAAGGCGAACTATGCCAAACCAGTCTAAATTGAAAATCACGTGGGTCAAGAGCGCAATCGGCTATAAGAAAAATCAAAAAGCCACCATCGAAGCATTGGGATTGCGCAAACTGGGCCAGGTGGTCGAACGTGTCGACAATCCGCAAGTCCGCGGGATGGTGTTCACGGTGCGTCACTTGGTCAAGTGCGAAGAAGTCAACTAACGAATAGAGAACGAATAGACGTATGAATTCATTCGTCTGTTTGTGGGGATTCGAGAATGAAATTACACGATTTGAAACCTGCTGAAGGCGCAACGCATCGCAAACGACGTGTCGGTCGTGGCATCTCTGCCGGGCAAGGCAAGACGGCGGGACGCGGGACCAAAGGTCAACGCTCGCGCACCGGTCGCGGCATCAAGCCATATTTTGAAGGTGGTCAGTTGCCGTTGGTGCGTCGCTTGCCGCATACACGCGGATTCAAGCATTTGCAACGCGTCGAGTACGTGCCGGTGAACCTGGACTTGCTCAACCAGTTCGAGGCTGGAACAGAAGTGACGCCCGAAGCGCTCGTCGAATGTGGTCTGATCAAAGGATCTGCGCTCGTCAAAGTGCTCGGTCGCGGTGAATTGACCAAAGCGTTGACGATCAAGGCGCACGCTTTTTCGGATAGTGCGAAAGAAAAAATCGCGCAAGCCGGCGGCAAAGCCGAAGAGATTGCCGCGAATGGATAAACGAATTGACGAAAAAGTAATTCGTTGATTCGTTAGCAGTTCGGTTGTGGAGAAAATTCGATGTTAGAAGCCGTTCGTAATGCAATGCGCTTGCCAGACCTGCGGAACAAGATTTTGTTCACGCTGGGTATCTTGGTGATCTATCGTTTGGCGGCGCACATTCCGGTACCTGGGGTTGACCCGCAGGCATTGAGCCAGGTGTTTACCTCGAGCCAATTGCTGGGTTTTCTGGATCTCTTTTCCGGCGGCGCGCTGTCGAACTTTTCGGTCGTGGCGATGGGTGTGTATCCGTACATCACCGCGCAAATCATCATGCAACTTGCGGTCGGTATCATTCCGCAATTGGAAAAAATGATGAAAGAGGGTGGTGACGCCGGTCGGCAACGGATCAATCAACTCACGCATTTGTTCGCTGTTCCACTCGCGTTCCTGCAAGCATTCGGTCAAGGTGTTCTGTTGACGCAGAGCACTCCGCCGGTGTTGAGCCGGTTTAATCTCGCTGAATATCCGTTGGAAACCCTCGCGATTTTGCTGACCTTGACGGCGGGCACGATGTTCGCCGTGTGGCTCGGCGAGTTGATTACCGAGCAGGGCATCGGTAGCGGTGTTTCGATCATCATCTTTGGTGGTATCGTTGCTCAAGTGCCGCAACGGATTTTCCAAATGGCATCCACGAACGGCGTGACCCTAGTCTTTTTCTTGGCGATCACGGTCATCACCATCGTAGGCATCATCTTCATCAACGAAGGACAACGTCGCGTGCCGGTGATGTATGCCAAGCGTGTGCGCGGTAACAAAGTAGTTGGTG
>CAZPIR010000057.1:0-12426 GCA_964586085.1 uncultured Anaerolineaceae bacterium
TCTCCGCTGTGCTCGCGATTGCCATTGGCACACCGGTCGCCTACTTTTTGGCGCGCGAAGATTTTCCGGGCAAAGCGATTGCGGACGCCTTGATTGATGTGCCGATGGTTCTGCCGCCCGCCGTTGCCGGTCTCGCGCTCTTGATGACATTCGGGCGACGCGGATTGCTGGGACCAACCTTGTCTGCGCTCGGCATCGAACTGCCGTTTACAACCGCGGCGGTCATCATTGCCGAAACATTTGTCGCCGCGCCGTTTTATATTCGCTCAGCCAAAGCCGGGTTCGCATCCGTGAATCGCGGGCTGGAACAAATGTCGGCACTGCTCGGCGTGTCCAGCTTGCAAACATTTATCCGCATCACCTTGCCGCTCGCCGCGCCTTCACTCTTTGGCGGCGCGTTGATGACGTGGGCGCGCGCGCTCGGCGAGTTTGGCGCAACGATCATGTTCGCCGGCAATTTTCAAGGACGCACGCAAACCATGCCGCTCGCGATTTACATCGGACTCGAATCGAACCTCGACAGCGCGCTCGCGCTCTCGGTGATTTTGATCGTCGTGTCGTTCGGCATTCTCGCGCTCGTGCGATTCATCAGCCCCAAGGGATTCACCCTGGGTTGATCGTGAAAGAAAAAATATGGAACCGATTTGTTTTCGTCCGATTGGCGTGATTCGTTCGCCGTTCACCGATCCGGTTGGAATGCCGATTCAAGCCGTCGCCGCGCGCGGCATCGCGGGAAGCATCGAACTCGACCCAGGATGTCGCGAGGGTCTAAAAGACATTGATGGATTTTCGCATTTGATTTTGCTTTATCATTTGCACTTGATGAAAAATCCTGGGTTGACCGTCGTGCCGTTTCTCGACGATCAACCGCACGGCGTGTTCGCCACGCGCTCACCGAAACGTCCCAATCCAATTGGCTTGTCCATTGTGCGACTCGTCCGCGTTCAGGACACGACCTTGTTCATCGAGGATGTGGATGTGGTGGATGGCACGCCACTCTTGGACATTAAACCGTACGTGCCAAACTTTGATATTCGCGATGACGCGACGATTGGTTGGTTCGCCAAAAATATCGCGAACGTGCAGAGCGTTCGCGCAAACGATCCCAAGTGATGATTCCGCATGTTTGAAATCGCGATTCACAAAAAGCTGGGCGCGTTCGATCTCGCCATCGAGTTAAGCGCGCCGGAAAATCAAATTGTTGTTTTATTTGGACCGAGCGGCGCGGGCAAGACAATGACGCTCGCGGCAATTGCCGGTTTCGCTTCGCCGGATTCAGGGCGCATCGTTGCCGGCGAACGGGTGCTCTTCGATTCGGCACGCGCAGTCAATCTCCTGCCCCAACAACGCCGCATCGGGCTCGTCAAGCAAGACCTGGCTTTGTTTCCACATCTCACCGTCGCGGAAAATATCGCGTACGGTTTGTTCCGCGCATCGGCGCAAACGCAACGCGAACGCGTGGATTATTTTTTGCGGATGATGAATCTCGATGGATTTGCCGCGCGTTATCCTACGCAATTGTCCGGCGGGCAACAACAACGGGTCGCGCTGGCACGCGCGCTCGCACCGAAACCGGCATTGCTTTTGCTCGATGAACCGTTCAGCGCGCTTGATGCGCCGACGCGGGTGCAACTGCGCAACGAACTGTTGAATTTGCAACGCGAACTCAAAATTCCGGTCATGTTCGTCACGCACGATTTGGGCGAAGCGTACTTTCTCGCCGACCGGCTCGCGGTGATGTCTGCTGGAAAAATTCTCCAGGTGGACACGCCCGGCGAAATTATCCAACACCCGAATTGTTTGCCGGTCGCCCGCGCGGTGGGCGTCAAGAATCTATTGCCCGGCACAGTCGAGGGATGCGGCGAAAAAGTTTGTCGCGTTCGCGTGGGCGACGCGCTCATCGAAACCATGCCCGGTAATTTCAACCCTGGATCGCGAGTCACGGTCTGCGTGCGCCCCGAGCGCGTGATGCTCTTGCGGCCAGAACAAGCCGGCAAATCGTCGGACGAAAATTCATTGCACGGCGAAATCGTGCGCGAGACAAACGATGGAATGATGGCGACCCTGTTCTTTCGTGCGCACGATACACGCTTGACGCGCACGCAGGATTACGATTTGCAAATCGAATTGCCGGTGTACATTTACGAACGGCTCGACCTGGCGCGGCAACGTCAGTGGATGGTGTCGCTCAGAAAAAATGCAATTCACCTGATCGAGGAATCGGAGAGAGGGTAAACACAATGACAGATTGGATTGAACTTTGGAATAATTTGGTGAACCTGCGCGAATGGCGTTATCAACAAACCGAAACACCGGAAAATCACGACCGTTGGAAAACGCGCGCGCATGATTTCGATTCGCACGTGCGACGGCGTTGGGCAAAACAAGATTCCACGCGCACGTTTCTCGTCTCGCTCTTGAAAGCGATGCCAAACTCAACCGTGCTCGACATTGGTGCCGGCACCGGCAAGTGGTGCGTTCTGCTCGCGCCGCACGCCAAACTTGTGACCGCTGTCGAGCCGTCGCCGGCGATGATTGAAAAAATGCACAGCAATTTGGCAAGCGAGCAAATCGGCAACGTGGAAATTGTGCCGGCACGTTGGCAAGATGCATCGGTGGCAACTCACGACCTTGTCTTGTGTTCGCACGCCATGTACGGCGTTCCCGATTTCGCCCAGTTCATCAACAAGATGCAAACGGTCACGCGCCACACGTGCGCTCTGCTCTTGCGCGCGCCGGCGATGGATGGCGTGATGGCGCAAGCCGCACAACACGTCTGGGGACATCCGTATGACAGTCCGAATTACCACATCGCGCTCAACGCGTTACTGCAGATGGGGATTTTTCCAAATGTATTGATGGAAGAGCCGGCGTCGTGGGAACCCTGGGCGCACGCCAGTTTGGACGAGGCACTCGACGAAATTAAACAACGTTTGCGTTTGGGCGAGCGCACCGAGCATGATGATTTTTTGCGCGACCTGTTGCAACGCCATCTCGTATGGCAAGATGGCAAGTACGTGTGGCCTCCCAGTATGCGCACCGCGTTGATTTTTTGGCGCGTCAACGGCGAGTCATCTCCACAACTCGATTATCTTGCGTCCCTGCGTCCCGCCCCTGACAACGCGACATCCTGAGGCGCGCCAAGCGATTCCAGGTTCAGCGCTTGAACCTGGTTTGCAAAACATCGGCGAGCGTGGGTTGTCCGATTTCTTGCAACTCGTACCGCACGCGTTGCGTCGGACGTTGAATCGTCATCACGCGCCGCAGGTCAATCGGCGTCGCAATCAAAACCAGGTCGCAGGGAGTACGATTGATCGTCGCGGCGAGATCGGCGATTTGCTGTGCGCCATATCCCATCGCCGGCAATACCGCGCCGGTGTTGGGATATTTTTGGTACGTCTCCGCAATCGTACCGACCGCATACGGACGTGGGTCAATCATGTTCGCCGCGCCAAAGCGTTGCGCCGCCACCACGCCTGCGCCGTACCGCATCTCGCCGTGCGTCAGCGTTGGACCATCCTCAATCACCAACACGTCTTTGCCAATAATCGCGTCGGGGTCATCCACAAAAATCGGCGACGCGGCTTCGACGACGATGGCACGCGGATTAACCGCGCGAATATTTTGGCGCACGGTCGCTACGTTTTTTAAATCGGCTGTGTCAATCTTGTTAATCACGACGACATCCGCGCGTCGCAAATTCGCTTCGCCGGGATGATACGTCAGGTCGTGCCCAGGACGATGCGGATCATCCACGACGATATGCAAGTCGGTGTGATAGAACGGCAAATCGTTATTGCCGCCATCCCACACAATCACATCGGCTTCTTGTTCCGCCTGGCGCAAAATGCGTTCGTAATCCACACCCGCGTAAATCACTGCGCCGAGATCCAGGTGCGGCTCGTACTCTTCGCGTTCTTCAATCGTGCAAGCGTGCCGGTCAAGATCGGCATAGGTCGCGTACCGTTGCACCGCTTGCTTGACCAGGTCGCCGTATGGCATGGGATGGCGAATGCTGACCACACGATGTCCCTGCTCGCGCAAGATGCTCACAACCCGGCGCGTCGTCTGGCTTTTGCCCGCGCCGGTACGCACCGCGCAAATCGCAACAACCGGCTTGGACGATTTGAGCATCGTCGTGTTGCCGCCCATCAATCGAAAATCGGCGCCTGCCGCAAGCACAACGGAGGCTTTGTGCATCACCGCCTCGTGCGAAACATCGCTGTATGCAAACAGTACCTGGTCTACTTGAAATTCGTTAATCAGTTTGACCAGATCGGATTCCGGGAAAATCGGAATGCCGCGCGGATACAACTCGCCGGCAAGTTCGGGTGGATAGACGCGCCCCGCGATGTTGGGAATCTGCGTCGCCGTGAACGCGACCACCGTGTACTCGGCTCGGTCGCGAAAGTAGACGTTGAAATTGTGAAAGTCGCGCCCCGCCGCCCCCATAATCAGCACACGTGTTTTCGACATTGTCATTCCTCCCATGTTCTCTCGTCCGTGCGCAGTGTAGTATAGAATTTCGCACTTGTCTAGCGCCAAGCGAATTTTTGACCTGCTTGCTAAACTGCGGTACAATCCAACCGAGTTATCTATGAGTTGGCAATTATCCACTTTTGTATTTTTGTTGTTCGCTTCCGCCGGCATTTGCGCATTCGTCGCACGCATCGCGTGGCAACGTCGCCATCTCCCCGGCGGCTTGCCGTTGATGTTGATTTTGACGAGCGCGGCAATCTGGGCGTCCAGTCTCGCCATCGAAACGCTGACACCCGACATTCCCGGAAAAATTTTTTGGTCCAAGATCGAATATCTCGGCGTCGCCACGGAAGGAACCTTTTTTTTCTTTTTCGTCGCGCAGTACACCCAGCTCAACCGCTGGCTCACACGCCGCATGATCTTTTTGTTCGCGCTCATCCCCGCGCTGACCTTGCTCATCACGGCGACGAACGAGTGGCATCAATGGATGTGGACCAGTTTTACGCCCGACACATCCAGCGGCGACCTGCTTTTAATTTATGGACACGGCATCTGGTTCTGGGTCAACGTCGCGTACAATTACGTGCTCGCCTTCATCAGCACGATTTTGTTGATTCGTTTCGTCCTGCGTTCGCAAAAATTGTATCGCCGCCAAGCCGCCGCGATGCTCATCGCCGCATTTGCGCCGCTCAGCGCGAGCGTCGTGTATGTCTTTGATCTCGGTCCTCTGCGCGGTCTCGACCTCTCGCCGTTTCCGTTTGTGATTACCGGCTTGGTGCTCGCGTGGGCGGTCTTTCGCTATCGCCTGCTCGACCTGGCGCCGGTCGCGCGCGATGTGCTCATCGAAAAAATGAGCGATGGCGTGGTGCTCCTCGACCGGCAACATCGCGTTGTTGACCTGAACCCGGTGGCGCAGACCATCCTGGGAAGCGACCGCGCACTCATCGGCGAACGCGTCGCACAAATCGAAACGCGTTTGAATGACCGCTCGGATGAAAATGAAACGCGCGCCGAAATCCAATTGAACGGCACACCCGCGCGTTTTCTCGAAATGCGCGCCACACCGTTGTATGATCGCGCGAATCAGCAGATGGGGCATCTCGTCATCCTGTCGGACATGACGCAACGCAAGCAAATGGAATTTGCTTTGCAAGAGATGAACACGCATCTCGAGCAACTCGTCGCGGGACGCACCACTGAATTGCAAAACACCGTCGCCGAATTGCAAAACGAAATTGCGGAACGCAAACAGGTCGAAGCAAAACTGCGCCAGATGGAAGACGTGCTCGCGCAACGCGTCGCCGACCAGAGCCGCAAATTGTCCGCGTTGTACGAATTGATCTTGTTCGCCGGACAATCGCTCACCGTGCCAGAAATTCAAGAGCAAGCCCTCGCCACAATTTTGCTCGTGATGAACAGCGACGCCGGGTGCATTCATTTATGGAACGGCAAAAACCAGGTCTTGCAACTCGCGGCGCAACGCGGATTGACAACCGCGCAACAAAATCAAATCAGCACAATGCCGGGGGCGTGGCTGTTGGAAGACCGCCTTCCGCACGTGTTCACGCATCTCGCCAACGAGACCAGCGTGCCGCAAGAATTGCACTTGCATGGTTTGCAGGGCTACCTGGGCATCGGCACATTTTTGTTGGGCGAACCGACTGGCGCGCTGAGTTTATTTTGGAAACAAGCCCGTTCGTTCCCGGTCGAAGACATTGCCCTGTTCAGCGCGCTCGCTGACCAGTTGAGCATCATCGCCGAGAATGTGCGTTTACGGCAACGCAGTGAAGCCGCCGCCGTGCAACAAGAACGTCGTCGCCTCGCGCGCGATTTGCACGACTCGGTCACACAATCGCTTCACAGTCTTGTGCTGTCGGCAGACATTGCGAACCATCGTTTGCATCAGGGCAAATTCGACCGGCTCGAAACATCGCTGGGACAATTGGCGGAGAGTGCGCGGCAAGCGCTCAAAGAGATGCGCTTGTTGTTGTTCGAGTTGCGACTGGCTTCACTCGATCAGGTCAACTTGCTCGATGCGCTTGAACTGCGCCTCGATGCGGTCGAACGACGCGCCGGCATTGACGCACAATTCGTCACCGAAAATGTGTCGTTCGTGCCTCAGGTTTGGGAGAGCGAGTTGTACTGCATCGCCATGGAAGCGTTGAATAATTCACTCAAGCACGCTCGCGCAACCCAGGTGCGCGTCAACCTGAGTGCCAGCGGCGACGGACTCGCGCTCGACATTGTTGACAACGGGCAAGGCATCAGCCCCGCACGACGCAATGCCGGCGGCATGGGTTTACGCAGTATGACTGAACGCGCCGAACGCTTGGGCGGCACACTGGACATTGATTCATCATTCGGCAAGGGCACGCACATTCGTGTCCAGGTCCATCCGAGAAACACAAAGAGGTCAGCATGACAGAACCCACGAGTCGCATTCGCATCCTGGTTGTGGACGACCATCCCTTGATGCGCGAGGCATTGTGCATGGCAATCGAGGACGAGATGGATATGCAAGTCGTCGGCGAAGCGGCGAACGGCGAAGATGCGGTGCGCCAAGCGCGCGCGCTCAACCCGGATGTGACAGTGATGGATTTGTTCATGCCGCGTCAAGGCGGGTTGGAGGCAATCGCGCAAATCAAACGCGAGGACGCGAACGCGCGCATTATTGCGTTGACCAGCTCGACGGACGAGGCGATGGTGTTGGCGGCAGTTCAAGCCGGTGTGCTCGGTTATTTGATGAAGGACAGTCAACGGGAAGAATTGTTGCACGCGATTCGCGAAGTCAGTCGCGGCAATACTTTTTTGCCGCCCGCCATCGCGCAAAAGTTGGCGAACAGTGTGCGCGAACAGAAAAAAGAAAAACCTGCGCCGCCGGTCGAACCTCTCACCGACCGCGAAATTCAGGTCCTGGGTCTCATCGGACAAGGCACATCGAACAAGGAAATCGCGCAACTGCTCAACGTGAGCGAAGGCACCGTGCGCACACACGTCCACAACCTGCTCGGCAAACTCGGCTTGGCGAATCGCAACCAAGCCATCCTCTACGCTGTGCGCGAAGGTATCACGCCAAAATGAAAAGCGGGCGAAGGTTTTCATACAACCCTCGCCCGTTTTTTATTTGACATTCCGGATTAGAAAATCTGCTTGCTGACAACTGCGCGCCGCATCGTTTTGCACCTCACGACTGCACGCAGTTGGCTTGCCCTCAATCGTAAAGCATACGTACAATTCTTGCAAAAAGCGTCCCGCCCCAGAACATTCGACCGCCAGCGTTTGCTCGGTGTATGCCGGGTTGGCGACGATAAATTCTTTTTTCATCTGTGCAATCGTCACGCGAAGCGGTTGCTCGGGCGCGCGATATGATGCCGGAATCGCGACCGAGTCTTTCAATTGCTTACTCAACGCGAGATATTTTTCTGACGTCAAGCCGGAACACGTGCCATGCTTTTCCCATTCATGATCGAACAGGGATTGGCTGGGGTACAAACCTGGAAAATTCTGCTTGACGCTCGCCGGCAGTTTTACGTTCGAGCAATTGCTGGGATAACCTTGATTGTATTGGGGCCACAAACCATGCAAAACAAATCCCAGTTTTTTGCCGATGCTACATTGTTGCGGATCGGGATTGTCATTCGTCGCGCAATAATCGGGCGACCAGGATAAGGCAAGCAAGTAAAAGTCAAATTTGCTCGACCCGCTTGCCGGTGTTGCCGTTGACGAACGCGGGTTGATGGTTGCCGGCGGGACCGTCCCGGTCGGTGGGCGTTGCGCGATAGTTGTGAGCGAGGGCGGCACGGCAACCGTCGGCGGATTTTGCGCGGCGATCGTTTGCGTGACCGGTTGCGGGTCGGCTGGCGCATCGGCGATAAAAAATTGATACAGCAACACACCGACAATCAAAACCAAAACTGCCCACGCGGGCAAAACAATTTTGACGACCTGTTTGGAACGTTTACTCATTCACATTTTCCTGCGGTGCTTTATTTGAGCGCAAAGCCCTGTTCCTCGATGACGGCGCGCAACTCGACGCGCACGGCTTGCGACACGCGCCGCGCCGTATGTTCGAGCCAACCGTACAGTTCCATTTCGTCCGGCTTGCCCGGCACCGGCACTTGTCGTTTGTCGTAAATGCCGGTCTCTGCCATCGCACGATCATACGCGGCAAGTTCGGCGTCGTGTTCGGCGCGATAATGTTCGCGGTGCAAAATCGTGTTCATCGGTAAACGCGGGCGCAAACTCGCCGGCTTGGATGGAAAACCCACAGTCATCCCGGTCACGGGAAAAACGTGGCGCGGCAGACCCAGCAAGCGAATTACCTCGCGTGGGTTGTTGCGAATCGAGCCGATGTAGCAAATGCCCAATCCCAACGATTCGGCGGCGAGCGCGGCGTTCTGCGCGGCAATGACCGCATCCACCGCGGCGATGAGAAAATTTTCGGTGTACTCGGCGACCTGGGTATAGCCGCGCAGTTCACACACGCGATCCAGACGTGCGAGGTCGGCACACCACGCAAGGAACAATGGCGCTTGTGCGATGTGGGCTTGGTTGCCGCACAGGCGCATCAACTGTGCGCGCGTCTCGGCATTCGTCACGGCGACGACCGAGTACGCTTGCATGTTCGATGAAGTCGAAGTGCGTTGCGCGGCGGCGACAATCGTTTCGAGCATTGTCTCCGGCACGGGGTCGGATTTGTACGCGCGCACCGAACCATGCGCTTGGATAAGATCGAGTGTGGAATTCATACCGTCTCCTTTAAAAATAATTTCGGTGAATTTGGTTTTCATTCTATCTGATTCAGCCCCGTTGGCAAATAAAAAACCTTGCGCGGGTTGATGAACCTTGCCAAGGTTTTCCAACGTAAATGACAAAAAATCAATCCACGCTATTCGTTGTACACGACGACCCGGTTACGTCCTTCTGACTTGGCGCGATACAAGGCAATATCGGCGCGTTTTAATAGACCGCCCAAATCAGTCACGTGTAGAGCATCGCAACAAGCGACACCCACACTAATCGTGATATGGAAACGCGCTTCGCCCGACTCGAACACAACTTGCTCAATATCGCCGCGCAAACGTTCTGCCACTTGGCACGCGCTTGCCAACGGCGTGTTGGGCAACAGGACGCTAAATTCTTCGCCGCCGATCCGCGCAAAAATATCGACCGTCCGTAATTTTGCTTGAAACAGGTGCGCTAGTCTTTCGAGCACCGTATCACCAACATCGTGCCCGTAGGTATCGTTGACCTGTTTGAAATGATCCACATCAAAAATCAATAATGAAACAAAGGTGCCTTCTTGTTCCGCTCGCCGAACGATTTCCCGACTTGCCTTGAAAAAGAACCGCCGATTACTTAGCCCGGTATGCTCGTCCGTGGTCGCCAGATATTCCAGTTGCTGGACCATATCCTTGTGTGCCGTAATGTCGCTCGATAACTCGAAACAGGAATCCACCTGCCCATCCGCATCACGATGCGGAATATAGATCGTGTGCACCGAACGAATCCTATTTTGCTTGAACACAAGGTTTTGCTCAATCTCTAAATTTTCACCGGCAAGCGCGCGCGCCAAGGAATCGCTGATTGCCGCATAACGTTCTTCTCCCAACACCTCGCACACAGTCCGCCCCACCACTTGCGCTGGCGATAAATCCAGCCAAGAGCGAAATGCCTCGTTTGCAAAAAGATAGTGACCAGTCGTGTCAATTTGCGCGATGAGCACCGGCAATGAATCGGCAATCGTCCTGAGTTGCGTGCGGCTCGTTTCGAGTGCCAATTGCACGCGGTGCCGCTCTTGTCGAAGCAAAGTGCCTTGCAAAGCGTTGCTGATCTGCGCGCGCAACGCCGCATAAAACGTCACGTCCTTGGAAGTAGTTTCAAACAAGACAAATCCCAGTTGATTGTTTTGAAAGTATAGCGCCTCGGCAATCATCATGAATCGTTGGTTGGGTGGCAAAATATTTGGAGGAACTAGGTTTTGCGTTTTAAACCGGCGTCCCTCCGGTTCCAAGGCGATTCGCCCCTGTTTTGAAAACGCCAGGACAAGGCGCGACCATTCTGGCACGGCTTGAGGAAAATGATAGGATGGTGGATTTTCGTACAGGGAAAGATAGCAACCCGAGATTCCCAAACGCGGCAAACTGCGGGCCAGTTCATCCAGGAGATTTTCTAGATCGAACAAGGTGATCAGCGTCGCTCCGATATCTTGCATAATGCGCACTTGTTGGGCATCCTGCGATACTCGATTAGCCATTTGCTGACGCGCCGTTTCAGCAACCAGAATGCGTGCTTGTTGCCACAGATTTTCCACGCGCTTGGGTTCCGCATCGTTGAGACGCGACGCGTGATGACGTAATGTCGAAATCACACTGTGCCACGCCACGACCTGGTCTTCCTCGCTAATCGTCTGCTTGAGCATGGCGCTCAGCTCACGCAAAAATAATCCCGATGCATCATTGTACACTTCAGCGATAAAACAATTCCAAAGTCGTTCTGCCCAACCCGCCTGGAGCTTGGGGAAAAAATCTTTATTCGTCTGCGCCAGATGTGCCAACACCTGTCCGTGCTGTGCCGCTCGCAAGGACGTCCCAGATTCCATTTGTGTTCGTTCACATACCGCCTGCGTGATAAGCGGGTTCTGACAACCACATGATTCCCGAATGATCAACCTGGAAGGGGTTACCACATGCTCAGCCACGGCTTGTCCCTCTAGCAAAGCGCAGGCGGATTCAACAGCCTGGTAACCAATTTGATAAAATTGCACAGCGACTGTGGTAATTGGTGGAAAATGACTTTTGGCTTTCGAGCCATTATTGAATCCAACCGCCGCAATGTGCTCGGGAACACGTACGCCGCGTAAACTCAAGCAATCAAGCGCGCCTAACAACAAACGATCGCTTGCCGCGACCACCGCTTGAAAATCAATCAGGGGACGTAAACACTTGTCCTTGAGGAGCGCGTCCATCGCTTCGTGCCCCGAAGCAGAATCCCATGGCAAAGGCGGCGTGACGAGATTCTCATCAAAGGGAATATGATAATCCTGGAGGGTTTCCTTGTACGCGCGAAAGCGTTCTTGGGCATGATGGTGAGACTCGGGACCACGAATAAAGACAAGGCGTTGCAAGCGATGGACCTCAATTAAATGCACAATCGCATCGCGCATCCCGCCATAACTATCCATCATCACACTGGGAATACCGTCCATTGCCTTGCCAATGGTCACGACGGGCAAGGGCGCATAACGCGCATGCCAATTTTGGATGGCATCCGTTGTAGCATAATTGCCAATCGAAGAAGTCCAACTCACCAACGCATCTACATTCTGGGCTGAGACCAAGTCATAGAGGATGTTCGCTTGCGCGTCAAAACCTGTGGGGGAATACAAATTGTTGCCGAGGAAACAAACTAGGTTTACATCATGCTTTTGGGCACAGTCAACGACACCGGCCCATTGCGGTTGACTAGCATCCGAATCGTTAAACGTTGTGAGGTAGCCGATGGTGCGGCGTACCTGTGGTTGCTGTTCGCCCACGCGCTCCCTTGCACTAGCGAAAAAATCTAACCGGTTTTATTTCAGCGCATCAATGCTGTGCTACATCCGTCAGCAAAAACGCGTCGCCAATTTGATTTGTGATTGCCACATCGCGCAAACGCAAGCCGCGCACGTTCCGCGCGAACAGACCTGCCGCGCGCTGTTGCGGAATGTCGTCTGCCATATCGGCATAACCTGGTTCGGCATTTTGATCCATCGAAACCGCAACATCGTCGAGCGTTACATCTTCGATGGGCATTTCCGGCAAGCCGTACAAAAAGCCCGCCGCGATTTTTGCATTGCGTGCCGTGATGTGGCTCAGATGCACGCGCCGAAAACACGGGGTACCCTCGCCGACGGGTTGGGCATTTTTATCGGCAATGCTCAGGTCACCTTTTTTGCCGATGTGATAG
>CAZPIR010000058.1:0-12424 GCA_964586085.1 uncultured Anaerolineaceae bacterium
CTGGTTTTTGGTCACAATATCGGCCACCCAATCGCCGGTGCCAACCGGGACGGTACTCTTGTTAATGATGATCGCGTAATTCGTCAGCGCATCAGAGACACTCTCCGCCGCCATGCGAATGTACTGCAAATCCGCTTCGCCATCTACGCCCGACGGCGTACCGACCGCGATAAAAATAAATTCCGCGCCGGGAATCGCTTCATTATAATGCGTGGTAAAGTGCAAACGTTTTGCCGCGACATTGCGCGACACCACTTCTTCCAACCCAGGTTCATAAATCGGCATTTCGCCGCGTTCAAGTTTCGCGATTTTGTCTTCGGCAATATCCAGGCACATCACCTGATTGCCCAAGTCGGAAAAACATGCGCCCGTCACCAAGCCGACATAGCCTGTTCCGATCACACAAATTTTCCGCATTGCTCGATTCCCTCCATCGCGAATCTTTGCCCATGAACATTTGGCACTATACCACAAGAACCGTTCAGCCGCAAACCAGATTTGATTGAAACTCGCAAAGACAGAACAAACGCAAATCGCGTTTGCGTGTGAACAGAAATTCGATGACAACTATGTGCCAACGCCCTAGCAATTATTTTAGCACAAACTAGTGAACGAGGCAATAGAATTTTATACGACATTCGCAAAATAATTTTAGCGAATTCAAACATCCCGCCAGGGCACATTGAATCGGGTGAGTAGCTCGGTGAGGTTGGGCAAGCGAATGAGGTCACGCGCGGGACGCGCGCCGCGTTCTGCTTCGGCGAAGGCAATCTCGGCGATGTCAAATGCCGCACGCGGTCTGCCAAGCGCACGCGCACGTTCAGCGCGTTGCCCCAGTTGTTGCCGATCCTGCGCGAGCCAATGACACATGATTTCGAGCGACTCGATGGGCGAGTGAGCTTGCTCCCCTGCTCCACCCTCAATGACGTACCGCGCATTGCCGGTCTCTTGCCCTTCGATCACATCCACGAGCAAAATCGGCAAGCCCGCCGCCAACGATTCCGAAACGATCAATCCGCCGGCTTTGGTCACGATGCAATCCGCCGCGCGCATCATCAGTTGCAAATTGTCCACGTAATTGTAAATGTACGCCGGCACATGCCACTCGGTCACGCGCAACGCGTTGTACGTTTCATCATCGCCGCCGGCAATCGCGATGAGTTGTAAAGGCAAGCCGGCATGATTCAACACGTTGAGCGTGTCGAGCAAATGCGGCACCCGCTTGCTTCCGACGGCGAGCACCGTCACACGATCCGAGCACCAACCCAGCTCGGCGCACAACGCGGCACGGTCTCGCGAATCAGACGCGAGGCGCGGATGAACGGCAATGCCGGTCACGCGCACACGCTCCGCCGGCAATCCCAGGTCAAGCGCTTGCGCACGCACCGCATCCGTTGGCACGAGTGTCCAATCGGACACCTCATCAAACCACAAACGATGCACGAGCGTGAGATCGGTGACGACGGTGATAAGCGGAATGTGTTTGCGCGAAATCAAAAATTGCGCGTCGAGCGGATAAAGATAATTTTGGTACGTGGTAACAATCGCATCGGGTTGAAAACGTTTGATGATGTCGCGCACCGATTCGAACAACGTGACGGTCATCACGCGATTCATCACGAGCGCGCTGATCGTCGTGTCGCTAAGATCGTAGGTAAATTTGTAGAGGTCGGGCATTTGCCGGACAAATTGATCGTAATCGTTTTGCGCGTTGCGAATGGGCGCAGGCGTGCGCGGCGAGTCCATCGGGTTGAACACCTCGACGACGACCTGGTCGCCGTACGTTTGTTGCAATGCAGTCGCAATCGCTTGCGCGGCGCTACGATGTCCAAAGCCGGCTTGCGCGTACAAAATTAAAATACGTTTAGGTTCAGGCATAACCGGATTATAACACAGAAAAAAAGCGGGGCGAACTGCTGGTTCGCCCCCGCCAAATTCTTACGACCTGAACATGATGTTCGTCAACAAAATCTGAATCACTAACACGACGACGAGCAAACCAAACCCGACGAGATAATTCCGCCACGTCAGTTGGCGCGTCATCGCCGCATCGGCTTCGCCGTCCGTCAGCCCGCGCGCCAATTCGCCGGGCGTGAGCCAACGCCGCAAAATTGGTTTGCCGATGTACTCTTTGCGTAAACGCGGCAACCTGGTTTGCTGTAAGCGCGCATCCTGCCAGGTGTTGCCTTCGCGATTCGCGCAATCTTCCGGCGGACAACCAATCACGCGCACCTCGCTCGCACCGGCATCAAGCACGCGCCCGATCAAATCGGGACTCGCCGCGCCGACACACGGCAGAGCAATCACGGTTGCGTTGATGTGCGAAAGATCAGCGTGCGCGGCATGCCGCTCGCACGTAAAGACGACTTTGACCTCGCCTTGCGCTTTGGCGCGCGCAACACGAGCCAGGACGGTTTGCCACATCGGGTCAACCGTTCCAGGTCCCAACGACACCGCACGCACATCACACGAGCCGACACAGATCCCACACGAGACACACAAATCCGGATTTTCGAGCGCGACAAATTTATGTGGGCGACCATCGGTACGCGGCGTCATCACAATCGCCTGATACGGACAATCGAGCGCGCATTTGGTACAGCCGGTGCAACGTTGCTTGTCAATCACCACGCGCGGCATCGGTTTTTCGCGCGGCAGAATTTTCGGAAGCAAGGCAATCAACGCAAGCAACGCGAGTGAACCAATCCATAACCAGGGTGTGTTCCAGGTTGCACTGTATGCGCCGGGAATGAAAAATAAATAGAACAGGTCAATCGGAAATTCGGTCGGCGCTGAATGCAAATCGGCTTTGGGCAACATACCGAGCGGCACAATCACCGAAACCGCGAGCATCACCGCCGTCGCACCCACCATCCAATATCGGCTCGGCAACCACTTGGGACGATTGAGCCGCGCGACGTGCGACCAAATCGCGACGCCAATCAACGCCGACAACAAGAGATGCGCGACGAGCATGATCATGATGTAAATCCAACTGTTGCCCTTTTCGTTCACGGCAATCAAATTGGACACCGAGTACGCGCCGCGTTGCAGAATGTTGTCGAACGCAATCGTGATCGCGAGCGCGCGTTCGTCCCACAACATCCAAAAGCCGGTCACGCCGGCGAGCCAGACCGGGAGCATCATCGCCACGCCGGACGCCCACGCGAACCAACGCGGTCCGCGCCAACGATTCATCACAAATAACCGGAACGCGTGAATCAACGCGACGACGACGAGCGCATCCGAAGCATAACGATGCACGGCGCGCACGAGGCGCGCGAGCGGTTGTGATTCGACACGCGAGATAAAGAGGTACGACGAATCAAAGCCAACCTGGAAGAACATGACGAGAAACAAACCGGTGACGCAGATGATCACAAACAAAAAAACGCTCATCTGCC
Source organism: uncultured Anaerolineaceae bacterium (assembly GCA_964586085.1). Taxonomy (GTDB): domain Bacteria; phylum Chloroflexota; class Anaerolineae; order UBA4142; family UBA4142; genus JACRBM01. The sequence goes on from CAZPIR010000058.1 coordinate 3,405, forward strand.
CGGTGTAGTAAAACGGATTCATCTGCGGCGCGCCGATGAGCGCGTTCAGTGGTTTTTCGATCCCCAACATCGCGCGTTCGAGCGTGCGCAAGAACGCGTTACGTTGCGGAACCCAGATCGGTTGATCGGCTTGCGCCGGGTCGAGCGCGAGTTCAGGCGCAACTTGTTCGCTTTCCTCGCCAACCACCGGCGCGCAATCCTGGGTCGGGTCTGCCCCGGGCAAAACATCCTTTGACTGTTCCAACATCCACCTGATTTCTAAAAACTCGTTATGGCATCGTATCAATGCAATCGCCATATTTGAATATGCTGTAATTGATATGGGTGCATTCTAAACGAGTAAAGAGACGGAGTGTGGCTCCGTCTCTTTATTTATTTGCCGCAACTACCAGTACTTATTTTTGCCACGCGCGAATGTACGCAATCGCATCCGCCATTTGTTCTTCGGTCAGTTTACCTTCAAACGACCGCATCGCCGTGCCTTGACGACCATTCAACAACACCATCAACACCTGCGAATTCGTGCTGGCTTTCATAAAGTCGTTCTGCGTCAACTTGCGCCCAACACCGCCCTGACCTTCGGAACCGTGACAACCGGAACACGCATCGTTGTACACTTTTTTGCCTTTGGTCGCGTCGCCGATGGGCCATTGATCGCGCAACGTTTGCAAATCTTTCAACGCCTGGTCAGGATTCTTTTCGATTTGCGCGATGAGCGGATCGAAACGCGGGAGCGCGGCGCCGAACGCACCGGCTTTGGCGCGCTTGAGATAGAACAAGGCATCAGGCGCGTCGCGTTGTTGGAGTGAGTACAGCGACGATTCGAGCAGGTCGGCGACGGTCGTATCGGGCAAAACCGTTTCGCCCTTGCGCCACGCGCCCAGCATCGCCACCACATCTTCGATTTGATTCGGCGACAGGACCGTGCCCCAGGTCGGCATGCCCTTGGCGGGGCGACCGTTCGCAATCACCTGGCGATACCAATCGTCGTTCAGCGCTTTGAGTCGCGCGGTATCGTTCACCGCCGGTGCAGAGCCACCCTTGCCATTGACGCCATGACACAACTCGCACGTGCTGGCGAACAAGGTCGCGCCGCGTGACGCGCTCGGTTTGAAATCGGATTCGATCAACGGCGCATCGGGTTCCCATGCACGGATGAAAGAAACCACGTGACGAATGTCTTCGTCGGTCAATGGACCGCCGTTCATCTGCGACCACGCCGGCATCGTCGTGTTGGGACGCCCCGCGCTGATCGTTTGAGCAAGCACATCGTTCGACGCCAAGGTCAACAGAGCTTTGCTGTTGAGCGGACTGCCCACGCCACCTTCGCCGCGCGTGCCGTGACAAGACGTGCAATTGTCCACGTACAATTCGCGTCCGCGCGTGAGACTAATTTTGTTGAGCACTTTGCTGGCTTCGGCAATGCGGTCTGGCTCGGTCAGCCACGTAAACCCCAACGCCACAATCAACACCACGGTCAGCGCTAACCCGATCCACATGTATCGGTCGTAATTTTCGTTTTGCATTATCATTATCCTTACGCTTTTGTCGTTTGGCTCGGCTCGAACTTGGCGCGTTGCGTTGCGTTGCCAGTGTCCACAAACACTTCGCCGTCCTTGATTGTGATCGGGAAAATGTCGAGCGGACGTGGGGCCGGACCACCGGTGACCTGACCGGTCATATCAAAAAGACTGCCGTGACACGGACAATGAAAAAGTTTTTCATCTTCGCTCCAGGGCACGGTGCAACCGAGGTGCGTGCATTTCTGCCACATCGCGAGGAAACTGCCATCCTGCAAGCGATAGAGGAAAAAGCGACCAGCTTTGATCAGACTCATGCTTCCCGCCGCAAACTCGGCAACCTTTCCGGCGCGGACGACGCCACCGAAACCGGACGACGAAATCGGTTGCACGTAACGCAACAAGCCGGCGACAAGTTGCCCACCCAGGATGAGTAGGGAACCGAGCCAAGCAATGCCAAGAAACTGACGCCGATTGATACCGGCTTTTTTTGTTTCAGCTACATTCACAGCCATAGTAGAGAATCTCCTGTGTTTACCAGTTGGTCAAACCAGCCAACCTAGAAACTGTTCAACGGGTTGTATCCGCCGGGCATTTCCCAAGGCAGGAAAAGTTTGAACCCAGGTCCGCGGAACAAAAAGCCGGTCACCGTCAACACGATGGCGGTGAAAAAGAGCATCGTGAACAACGCGAGCATCAACTCGCGCGTGTTGAGTTGTTTCTGCGTGCGCCACACGACAACAGCGGGAATCGCGGAAAGGATTGCCATGATGATAAACGGCAAAACGGCCTGAGCGACAACCGTCGGCATCGCATCGCGCAACAACTCGCGCAGTGGAAACGCATTGTCCACCAACACATAGATTGGCATGACAACGAGCGCGTAAATCGCGGTGTAGAGCACGACGCGTTTATCACGCGCGGAGCCGAACCATTTGCCGGCATTCGCACGATTGTTGTCGAGGTACGGAATCGCGATGAGGAACACAACGGCAATCGAGGGAATGAGCACGCCCGCGACGGTCGGGTGCATGTGTTCGAGCAATTCCTGCAAGCCCATAAAGTACCACGGCGCTTTGGCAGGGTCAGTCGTGATGAGCGGGTTGGCCAACTCTTCGAGCGGCGCATTTTTGAACAGCGAAATCGCCATCAACACCACGCTCACACCCAACAAGATCAGCAATTCCATAATCGCGACAACCGGAAACGCAAAAATCGTATTGTCGGGACCCTTGTCCGCCATGGTCGTCGGCGCATCGCGCACAACTTCAACGAGACTGTAGGTTTTGGTACCGCCGGGGGTAAAGGATTCGTTGGAAAGTTTCGATTCTGCCATTTTATTTTTCATCCTTTACTTCGTTCGCCGCCAAACCGCCATCCTTGCGCACACGCCAAATGTGCAATGAGATGAGCAAGAACAACACGGCGGGAATGACCATCACGTGCAGAGCATAAAAACGGGTCAACGCTTCTTGTCCCACTTCGGGACCACCAAGCAAAATTTTCTTGACGGTCGTGCCCATCATCGGCTCGTACGCCGCGATGCTCGTGCCGACCGTAATCGCCCAGAACGAAAGTTGGTCCCAGGGCAGGAGATAGCCGGTAAAACTGGCGCCAAGCGTGAGAATAAGCAAGACAACGCCGACGACCCAGTTAAATTCGCGCGGCGGTTTGTACGCGCCGGTGTAAAAGACGCGCACCATGTGCAAAATTGCCGCGAGCACCATCAAGTGCGCGCCCCAGCGATGCAGGTTGCGCAGCATTTGACCAAAGGGAACCTGGGTCTGCAAACTGATAATGTTGCCGTACGCGCGCTCGACGGTCGGCACGTAATAAAACATCAGCAAAATGCCAGTGACCGCAAGCGACAAGAACAACACGGTCGTGATAATTCCCAGTCCGAGCGAATACGCCGCCTTGAGACTCTTGAGATTGACCTTGACCGGATGCAAATGAAAAAAGAGGTTGGTCGTCATCACCAACGAGCGGTCAAGCGGATTGTCCGGCATACCATGTCGGAAAAAGGACCGCCAGACACGCGAGCGAGTGACGAAATCTACCAGTGAAGCCATGAAACAACTCCTGTGTCGCTAGTCGCCAGTATTCAGTAATCAGCATTCAGTGTTCGGTCAAAAACAACTGAATACGGATAACTGTGTACTGGTAACTGTTTACTGATAACTGAGAACTTCTTTAAACCGGAATGCTTCCATCGTAATCGCGTCGGTTGGGCAACGTTCGGCGCAGAGCGCACAACGCGTGCAACTGTTGTCGTCTTTCAACATCACCGCCACCTTGCCATCACGCGCATTCGCCGATTGCGTTTCGACAACCTTGCTCAACGTCGCATCGCCTTGAATCTGATCAAGCCGCACGATCTTGAGACAGTTCCACGGGCACACGTCCACGCACCCGTTGCACAAAATACATTTCGTTCCATCAAAGATTGTGTTGACGCTACATTCGAGACAACGCAGACCTTGGTCTGCCGCTTGTTGTTCCGAGTAACCCAATTCGATCACGGTGAGACCCGTGCGGCGATCTACCGGCAAGCCGGGAATGTGCGTGCGTTCGCGTTTCGTCCAATCCGCCGGCATTGCGTGGTTGGGCAAATCCATCCACTCGGTTTCGACGGTCGTCGCAAGTTTGCGACCCTGGATGTACTCTTCGATGCCGAGCGCGGCGATATGCCCGTCGCGGACCGCGTGAATGATCAAACGCGGACCGTACGCCACATCACCACCGGCAAACACATCCTTCGCCGAAGTTTGTCCGCTCGCCGTGTTGATTTCGACCAAGCCACGCGGCGACATCTTGACATCTTCGGCGCCGCCCAACGCGGTCAGGTCTGCCGCTTGACCAATCGCGAGGATGACCGTATCGCATTCCCACACTTTTTCCGTCCCAGGTTTGAACTTGGGATTGAAGCGGCGATTTTCGTCAAACACGGATGCGACCTCAATCGTTTCGAGACCGGTCACCTTGCCGTCTTTGCCGAGAATTCGATTCGGACCAAAGCGCGGGTTGAGCGTGATACCTTCTTCGAGCGCTTCTTCGATTTCAAAGCGCGACGCCGGCAGTTCTTGCCAGGATTCGAGCGAAATCATTTTCACGTCCGCCACGCCGAGGCGCAACGCCGTGCGCGCCACGTCGAGCGCGGTCTTGACGCCTTCCTCTTCTTCCTCGGAGCGCGCTTCGGTTTGACCCAGGTCGGCTTGTTGTTGCGCGGTCGCTTGACCGAGACGCAGAGCGGTCCGTGCCGCATCCATCGCCACGTCGCCACCGCCGACGACAATCACGCGCTTGCCGAGCGTGACCTTGTAGCCCAGGTTGTAATTCAAAAGCAAATCAACCGCAGTGATGACGCCGTCGAGATCCGCGCCATCAATTTTTAATTTGCGCCCCTGCATCAAACCGAGACCCAGGAACACGGCGTCGTGTTGCTTGCGAATGTCCGCGAGCGTAATATCTTGACCGACGCGCGTGTTGAAATGAATCGTCACACCCAGGTCGAGAATGGATTGCACTTCCAGGTCCATCGCTTGCTGGTCAATCCGATAAATCGGCACACCGTAGCGCATCATGCCGCCCGTCTTGGGACCGGCTTCGTAAATCGTCACTTGATGTCCGAGCAAAGCCAGGTCGTTCGCCGCCGCGAGCGACGAGGGACCCGCGCCAATAATCGCAACCTTGCCGTGTTTGCGTTTCGGTTGCGCCGCGAGCGATTTCAAACTCTCGCGCGACCAACGCGCCGGCGAATACAGGTCAGCCGGACCGGTGCCGGGAAATGTTTTCGCTTGACGCGCCGCCGCTTGCGGGGTGCCCACGCCGATCGATTCAATCGGCACAATGCCACTCGTTTTGTCGCCCTTACCCGGCAATTGCTGAACCGATTCAGGTCCAAAACGTTCGGTGAGCACGCGCTTGAGCGGACGAATCGCAACTGCTTCGTTATCGGGACCGACCACGCCGCGCCGACACGCTTTTTCGCACGGCGCGCCGCAAATGCGTCCGCACACCGTCGAGAGCGGGTTGGGTTCGTGCGCAATTTTGTAGCCGAGTTCCAGTTCGCCGCGCGCAATCGCAGTGACGTACGCGCGCGCATCGGTCAACACCGGACACGCGGCTTGGCATTTCACCATCGCGCGCCAGTGTTCAATCGTTGGAACGGTGACGTTATATTTTTCGTCAGCCATTGTCTCTTTCCAAAATGAAACGTGATGCGTGATGCGTGAGACTGGGTCTCACGCATCACGGACCACGCATCAGGTTTTACTTTTCCGACAGCAAGTATGCCGTCAGGTCTGCAATTTCTTGCGCCGAAAGTTCCGCGCCGAATTTTTGGTACATGTCGCCTTTGTTGAAACCTTCGACGATGTACGAATCCGGCTTGGTGATGGATTCTTTAATGTAATCGGACGCCGACATACCGGCGACGCGCTTTTCCGAACGAGTGGCAGTGCCTTTGGTGTACGGAGCTTTTTCCGCCTTGCCTTCTTTTTCATCGTACTTGTGGCACGAAACGCAACCTTCCGCCGACTTGCTACCGATGGTGCTCTTGTTGTAGAGCGACTTGCCGCGCGCCACGTCGCCCGCACCCGCCGTGCCACCGCTACTTCCGCCACACGCGGAAAGCACCAACGCCGTGACCGCCAACAATGTGATCAGTAAAACCAACTTGCGCATTTTCTCTTCTCCTATGCGTTAAGATACGTGACGCGCGCGTCTATTCGTCGCGTCACGTATCTTATTATACTCCACTTACCAAATCTTATTAAATCCGGGCGAGGTCATCTGCAGTTGGCTAATCAACTGCACGAGCATCGGACCATACGCCACGACAACCAAAACGATGGCGCCGATGAGCCAGGGTTGCCAATTGTTGAGCCATGCCGGGATCGGTTCTTGATGCAGTGCTTCGGCAATCGGCATTTCGACCTTGGCAGTTTCCTTGTTCAAAACGGTCTTGATTGCGACGACGAGAAAGAGCGTGAACGAGATGAGCAGGATGGTGCCGCCCACGCCGGTTTCTACGCGCGGGAAAAGCCAGTCGGGCGTGCCATAGTTGTCGGTCGCCACGCCGAGCATTGTGCGGCGCGGCGCGCCCATCAAGCCCAAGCGGTGCAAACCATTCGACATCAAGCCCATGCCGACGAGCCACAGCCACGCTTGCGCGCGCGCCCAGCCCGGTCCCCACAACGCTTTGCCGGTGAGGTGTGGTAAGAGCCAGTACAAAATACCGATAAAGGTCAAGGTCACGCCCGTGCCAACCGTAAGATGCAAGTGACCCGGCACCCAAGCCGTGTTGTGAATGACCAGGTTGACGTTGTAGGACGCGTTGATGATGCCACCGATGCCGCCGAACGCAAAGATGATCATCGCCAGTGCTTGCGTGGTGAACGACGGTTCGTTCCAGGGCAGTTTCAAAATCCAATCGAGCAAGCCCTTGGCACCGCGCGCACGACCGGCAGTTTCGAGCGAAGCCGTCACGTTGAACGCGGTCAACATGCTGGGAAAGAACACCGAGAACGTAAGCACAGCGTGCAAATACTTCCAACCTTCGGGAATACCTGGGTCAACGTACTGGTGGTGGAAACCAAGCGGCGTCGAGAGCAACAAGAACAGCCAGAACGACAGGCGCGCGAGCGGTTCGCTGAACAATTTACCGCCGGCTTGCTTGGGCATCATACCGTACCACGAAACGTACGCGGGCAGTAACCAAAAGTACACGAGCGGGTGACCGGTGAACCAGAACAAGGTGCGGGACAATTGCACGTCAATGCCGCTGACCAAACCAAGCGACCAGGGCAAAATCAATACGAGAATTTCGGACGCGATGCCGAGCGTGCAAATTTGCCACAAGACCATCGTGATGAGCGAAGACAGGGCGAGGAACGGCGTGGTTGCGCCCTTGTTGTCCTTGCGCCAACCCGCCCACGTAATCAACATGCTCCAGCCGCTCATCCAACTACCGACGACGACGAGCGTCAAGCCCAGATAATAAAACCAGGGCGCTTGAAGCGGCGGATACATCGTGTACAACACGGTCGCCAGGTTGAGCAAAAGTGGAATCGCCGCCATCACCAAACCGACGACCATTACGATGAACGCCGCCCAACTCAACTTGGGATACGTCATACCACGATTCAAACTTTTCGCCACGACGAGCGTCAAGAAACCGGTAATGAAAAAGGTCGTCCACACGAGCGCGTTCAAAACGCCGTGCAGAGTTAAACCTTGATAGTACGATTGAATGCCAATGCTTTGTAATGCCGGATACAGATTAATGCCCATATGCTCCAGGGCTTGGAGTGGACCAAACAGCGTGCCGAGGGACAAACCCACGACCGCAATCAAGATATGCCAGCTGGCAATTTTTCGTTCAGCCGCTAAAGTCATTTCTCCTCCTTTGGACATGGCGACGCGCTATTTCACGGTCAAGATGCCGTACATATTTTGGTGACCAACGCCGCAAAACTCGGTGCAGACAAATGGGTACGTCCCCACCTTGGTAAAGGTGGTCGTCATCTTGCTAACCTGCCCGGGCAAAATCTGCACGTTGACGTTGGTACCTTCGAGTTTGAAACCGTGCTGAACATCAACCGCGGTGACGTAAAAAGTCACCGTCGAGCCAGCCGGCACTTCGAGCTTGTCGGGAATAAATTTCCAGGGACTCGCCTGCGCGAGAATGTTCGCTTCGTACTTGCCTGGGGCGAGTTGTCGCAAACCAGGAGTGGCAAACCTGCCGGTCTTGGCGACCGTGTTCGGGTCCACGAGCGCCTCGGGCACAGGCACTTGGACGCCCATCATAAAACCGGAGATCCCCACCGCGGCGGAGAAAACCACCAGCATCACGATGGTGAAAATAATCCAATAGCGTTCGTAGGTGTCAACGTGAATCATCGCGTCACTCCTCTTTCCATCAAAGTCATAAAGACCCACGACCACAGAACGACGATTGAAACGGCGAAAATAACCATGATCGTCAACGTGCCTTTAGGATGTTCTTCTTTCACTTGTCCTCCTTCCAAAATTTAGAATCATTGCCCGTTAAAAATGCGCGTGTGTCGTCTTGGGTCACCTCCTCGTTTATTGTTCTTTGATCTCAACTTCGACATTCATTTGACCGCTTTTTTCAAATACGAGCGTCAGCGGAATTTTAACGCCTGCCTTCAAGTCTACTTTTTTCTCAATGCACATGATGTGCAAGCCACCAACCTTGAGTTCGACCTGACCGTTTGCCGGCACATCAATCGTGCCGCCCGTGACCATGCGCATCCCCATCGCGCCATTCGGCATCATGTACGATTCGTGCAATTCAACCGTGCCGCAGGAACCGGATTTCGCCGCCGTCAATTTGTCCGCCACGGGACCGGTATTGCGAACCACCATGTAAAACGCGCCGGCTTGCGCAATCATCGGCGACGAACGTCCCCACGCGCCTTCAATCGTAATCTTGGGCGCGGCTGGAGTTGGACTCGCACAGCCAACCAATCCCAA
>CAZPIR010000059.1:0-6100 GCA_964586085.1 uncultured Anaerolineaceae bacterium
CAATTCACGATTTGCGTTTGCAGTTTGCCGAATCCGGCACGGTGGCATGGTTCGCGTGCCTGCTCGACGATCACGGCGAATGGAACGGCAAGCCGAGCGGCTGGGATAATTGCCGCTGGACCGGCGTCATCGAAAAACGCAACGGCAAATGGGTCATTACGCAGATGCACTTTTCGTTTGCGACGGACCAAAAACAAAAGGAGGCACTGTGAGCGAACAAACTCTTGTCAGTAAAGCATTTCAAACATTTATGAGTGATGCACCGCAACATGCGCAAGCGTGGAGCACCATGACGCAAGCAGTAGCAAACGCGAGCACGCTGGACAAAAAGACGAGCGCGCTGGCGTACCTCGCTGTGCTCGCCGCATTGCGTTTAGAGAGCGGCGTGCCGTTTCACGTCAAGAGCGCGAAACAAGCCGGCGCCACGCGCGACGAAATCATCAGCGCGATTTTGATCGGGTTGCCGGCGGCGGGTAATGTGGTCACCCAGGTTTTGCCCATCGCGTTAGCGACGTACGACGCAGAGTGATTATCCTGTGACCGCGCAAGTTATTCTGGCAACACTCGTGCGCTCGCCGGAAGAAAAAACCGGCGCACACATTTTGATTGACAGTCTGCGTGCATTTGGCGGCGAACTGCGCGAATGCCCGGTCTGGATTTTTGAAGCACATCCGCACAACGCGCCGTGCCGCGAATTGGCAAACGACCTGATTCGCGTGCTCACACTTGATGCGCCGGCATCGCTGAACAATTATTGGTTCGCCGACAAGGTCGCCGCATGTGCGTACGCCGAAGCGTTGGCACCGGTCGAGACCCGCTCGCTTATTTGGATGGACGCGACGATGTTGTGCGTGCAACCGCCAACCTTGTTCGACCTGGGTGACGAGTTCGACACGGCGTTTCGTCCGGTACACATTCGCAACGTTGGATCGCTCGCAAGTGAACCACTCGATGATTTTTGGTGCGGAGTTTACACAAGCATCGGCGTGGACGATGTTGCGCTGACGGTCGAATCGTTTGTGGACGCGCAACGCTTGCGCGCCTATTTCAACACGCACGCATTCGCCATCAATCCGCGTCTCGGTTTGCTGACACGCTGGCGCGATAGTTTTGCCGCACTCGCGTGCGATGCTGATTTTCAAACGCGCGCGTGCCACGATACGCGCCATCAAATCTTTTTGCATCAAGCGATTTTGAGCGCGCTCGTCGCCGCGACCATCGAGCCGGCACGCATCCGGATTCTACCGCCGACGTACAACTATCCGTACAACTTGCACGCGCGCGTGCCCAGCGGGCGACGCGCCGCATCGTTGAGCGACCTGGTTTGCTTGACGCACGAAGATCGCTCGTTGCATCCCAACACCATGACAGACATTCAAGTTGACGCGCCCTTGCGCGCGTGGCTCGCTCAACACACGACTGGAAATATTGGCGCATAAAAAAAGAGCGGACGAAGAAAAAATCTTCATCCGCTCTTGGGTATTCATTCGGCGCGCGGGGGCGCTTGCACAACCGCTTCCATCAATGTGCTGTTGGGAATGACAACCAAACCCTCCGCCGTGTGAATAGCCGTGTTGACGCCACTGATCGAGTTGACCTCGCCGCGAACCTGGTTAAAGACAATCGTCTGTCCAACCGGAAAACGCTGACGCAGATAATACCCGGCGAGTACATGTTGCATAATCGCGCGCGCGCCCAAACCCAACGCCAAACCAAGCGCCAAGCCGAACGCGGCGATGGAAATCGTAATCGTCGTGACGAGCAATGCCGTGTCAATGCCCAACACGCCCAATGCCAACACCGCGACAAACACACTCGTCAAGTACTGGATCACGGTACCGAGTCGGCTGGCGTAACCCAGCCCGGCGCCTTTGGATACGCCGCTCACCAAATCGCCCATAAACTTGGAAACGATGCCGCCGAGCAAAAACACAATCGTCGCGGCAATCGCTTTGGGTAACAAATCGAGCAGTTGTTCCAACAAGCGCGCGACAGCGGCGAGTCCCATAAAGCGCGTCGCCGTAATCAGGAACGAAAGCAACAAGAAGATGTAAACGACCTGGGCGACAATTTGCCAAAGCGGCATTTTCACACCCAGCCCGCGCAACGCGCCGGTGATGCCCGTCCGTTCGACCAACGGATCGAACTTGACCTGCCGTAAAATAAAACCGACCAACCAACTGACGCCGCGCGCAACCAAATAGCCCACGAGCAAAATGATCAAGCCATTCACCAGGTTCGGAATGAAATTGATAATGTCATTGAAAATTTTAATCAGTGCATCAATCACAATTTGAAAATTCATCATCGCTCCTCTTTACCAATCAAGCAGATGCCGATTCGGCGCTGGGCAAAAGACCAAAGAGCAGGTTGAGTAATTCGATGAGTGCGCGCCCAAAGCCGGACAAACTTAGGTCAAGCAGGTCGAGCAGAGTTTTATCCGCGCGAATGCGTTCGAGCAAACGCGCTTCAAAATCGGCGGGCACGGCAATGTCGGCTTGCTCTAGTTGTTGCATAAACCCGCGCACGCGCCGCGCAATTTCAATCTCGGACGCCATGTCGGGATGCGCTTGCAACCACGCCTCCCACGCAACGCCCGCCGGCGGGTTTTCGACCAACTCGGTAATTTCAATATCTTGAAATTGAATCACCACAGAAACTTTCTAGGTTGCGCGCGATTGCCAAATGTCCGGGCAAACGCGATCCAACAATTCTTTGAACAAGAGTCGCGCGCGATGAATGCGCATCTTGACCGCGCTCAAGCCGATGCCCAACACCTTGGCAATCTCATCGTACGGACGTTGCTCGATGTCACGCAAGGTCAACACGGCACGATTGTGCGGATCGGCTTGCGCCAACGCCTGCTCCAAGCATCGGACAATTTCGTTTTGGAGTGCCGCTTGTTCGGGGGTTGCCGATCGCGTGTCCACCCAATCGCATCCTTCGTCGGGCATCGCGTGCGTGGTGCTCGTCTCTGGTTGAATGCGCGCGTGCCGACTACGCTCTTTGCGCAACGCATCGAGACAGGTGTTGGTCGTGATGCGATAGATCCAGGTCGTCAACGACTGCGGGTCATCAAGCGTCGCCAGATTGCGATAGATTTTCAAAAAAATTTCCTGGGCTTGATCGTCGGCATCTTGCGCGTTGCCCATCAAACGGTATGCGGTTTTGAACACGAGTCCTTTGTAGCGCGCGACCAGTAACTCGAACGGACGGGAATCCTCCGGGCAGGTACCTTGACAAAGCCGAACGAGGTCTCCAGTCGAGAGGTCAGAATCGGATAATCGGCGGGGCGAAATTGGCGCAGACATACAAATCACCTTGCAAAGATTACAACCATTCGATGCGCCTGCATTATGTCCCGTTCGGCGACTTTGTCAAAGACACGCTCCCGGCTTGATTTTATAGACGGATTTTGCCGATTCTAGTCACTTGTGACTTTATTGAGAGTTGTTCGTCTATACATACAAATCACACTAGCATCTTACCACACTTGAATGAGATGCCAACCAAACTGCCATCTGTGGCAGAAACAAGGGGAGGAACAATGGATGAATTGACCAAGCTCGTGTCGGAAAAAACCGGGTTGCCGCCGGAACAGGCGCGCCAAGCAGTCCAAGTCGTTTTGGATTATTTGAGCGCGCGCTTGCCTGCGCCGATGGCAAGCCAACTACAAGCCGTACTCGGTGGCGGCGGCGCCGACCTGGGCGACCTTGCCAAAAACCTCGGCGGGCTGTTCGGCAAAAAGTAAATCCAACTATTCAAATCAAATTTCAAGAGAGGGACACCATGTCACTGGCAATCAACAAATTAAAAGGCATGACGGCAGAGTTGCAGAGCAAACTCAAAGCACACGGTATTGACACGAGCGACCAATTTTTTAACGCGGCGCTTACCGACAAGGCGCGCCAAGAACTTGCCGCCGCGTTGGGCGTGGACAAAAAGATCGTCGTCGAGTTGGCGAATCGCGCCGACCTCGCGCGCATCAAAGGCGTCGCCGGCGTTTATGGCGATTTGCTCGAAGAAGCCGGCGTGGACACGGTCAAGGAATTAAAAGGACGGACCGCCGAAAATCTGTGCGCTAAAATACTCGAAGTGAATGCGGCGAAAAATCTTACGCCCAAACCGCCGACCGTCAAACAGATCCAGGTATGGATTTCGCTGGCACGCCGGCGCCGCAAATTTTTGCAGTACTAACCAAAATTCACTTGCACCAATCTGTGTAAAGAGGGACACGATGCAACCAACCGGACTGATCTGGCTACTCGTCGCCTTTGTAATCGGCGTGCTGGTCGAGTGGCTGTTGGAAATTTTCTACTTTCGTCGAAAAATGTTCGCGCAAGCGGCGACAGAACGCGCCACGCACGAGCGCACGCTTGCCGAGTTGCACAGCCAGCAAGCCACTCTCGAAGCGACAATTCGCGCGCGTGACACACGCATCGGCGAGCTGGAAAGCCGGGCAAACCAATGCCAGGTCGCACTAGACGATTGCGCCGGCGCGCGCGCCAAACTCGAACAAGAATTGGGGTTGTTCAAAATCCAGGTCGCGCAATTGAGCAACGACCTGAACACCGCGCAAAAAAATCATGCGGCGTTGGACGCTGAATTACAAACCCGTTCGGCGCAGTTGAGCAAACTCCATCTCGAAGTGAATGAGCACGAAACGCAAAAAAACAAACTACTCAACGAGGTCGCCCAATTCACAGCGGGCGCGGCAACCTCGGCGGCGCTCATCAAAAATTTAGAGGGCGACAAGAACGGTTTGCAATCGCAAATTGCGCAACTGCGTGCCGAGCTGGAAACCGCGAACGGCACACGCAAAAACCTGGAACAACAAGTTGGCGTCTTGCAAGGACAACTAGCCAAAGTCCGTGCCGATCTGGATGCGTGTCACATGGCGCAACAAGCCGTCGAAGCCAAACGCCTTACGCTTCAAACGCACGCGGATCAACTCCGCGCCGACCTTGATGCGTGCCAAGCGCAAAAACAAAATCTTGTGACAGAGGTTGCCAAGCTTACGACTGGCGCCGCAACCTCCAGCGCGCTCGTCCAAAAAATCGAGAACGAGCAAGCGCAACGCGATGCCGAGTTGAAACGCGTGACCCAGGAACGCGACCAACTGAATGTCGAGTTGGCGACTCTGCGCGCGCAAGCCACCACACACAACCCGGCTGTCCGCCGTGCCGACGATGAGACACCCTTCACCGCCGCGTGCCCGCAACATCTTTCGGATGTTAGAGGGATTGGCAGTGTGTTCGAGCAACGCTTGTACGAAGCAGGCATCGGCAGTTATTGGCAATTGTCACAACTCGCCGACGCGCGACTAGGTGAAATTCTCCAGGTGACCGGCTTGCAGGCAAAGCAAATTGATTACGCTGCGATTCGTGCGGACGCACAGCGTTTGGCAAAAGAAAGCAAATCAATCGGGCGCACTTGGAGTCAAACCAAGCCCGATGATTTCGAACCGCTCGAAGGCATTGGGCACACGTTTGAAAAACGATTGTACGATGCCGGCATCTGCACATTCAACGTACTCGCGCAAGCGACCGTCGCGCAACTCGAAGAAATCTGCCACGCGCCGGCACACTTGAAACCGGATTATGCCTTGTGGATCAAGCAAGCGCAAGACCTGGTCGCCAAACGTCAGTCCACCCAGAGCTGAGGTGATGTATGTTTCAAAATAATCGTCCGCGCTACTGGGTCAGTTGGTTCGACCATTGGCATCTCTGGCTATTGCTCGTTTTGCTCTTGCTACTTTGCATGGCACTTTATCTGACAATGAACACGCCCGCGCCAAATGTCACGTTGAGTTTGGCGAACGCGAACACGAATCTGCAAAGCGACAAGCCGGTGATACTTGCCGGCAGGCACGCGGCCCTCGACGACATCGGCGGCGTAAGCGTCTACGGGGTTCACCTACTGCACACCCCCGCCGTCAAACTCCGCGAACGGATCGGTCGGCTGGGCCGCCGGATCCGAGGATGCTTTGTCACCTTCAGGTCTTGCCAGTGCAGCGTCCGCGGCCGCCAATTCACCGCCCGTCACGTGAATCGTCGGCTAATAGGCGGCCTGCTCGCGGAGACATTGGATGAGCCCCGAG